>JAWWAT010000039.1:0-13878 GCA_033721635.1 Marinobacter sp.
GATTATTTCGCGCATCTGACGGAACAGGAACGTCAGCAGCAGGGTCCGGATGTGAGAACCGTCCACGTCCGCATCGGTCATGATAATGATGGAGTGGTAGCGCAGTTTGTCGGGATTGAATTCTTCCCGGCCTATACCGCAGCCCAACGCCGTTATAAGGGTGCCGACTTCCGCAGAGGAGAGCATCTTGTCGAAGCGCGCTTTTTCCACGTTCAGGATCTTACCCTTCAGAGGCAGGATAGCCTGGGTCTTTCGGTCACGGCCCTGTTTGGCACTACCACCGGCCGAATCACCCTCCACGATGTAGAGTTCGGAAAGTGCGGGATCTTTCTCCTGGCAGTCCGCCAGTTTTCCGGGCAGGCCGGCAATGTCCAGGGCGCCTTTACGGCGGGTCATATCCCGGGCCTTGCGGGCAGCCTCACGGGCCCGGGCAGCTTCGATCATCTTGTTGACGATGAGCTTGGCTTCGTTGGGCTGCTCCTGCAGGTATTCCGCAAAACTCTGGTACAACTCCTGCTCAACCGCGGTTTTCACCTCGGAGGAGACCAGTTTGTCCTTGGTCTGGGAGGAGAACTTCGGGTCCGGAACCTTCACGCTGATGATCGCAGTCAGGCCTTCGCGGGCGTCATCACCAGACGTGGCAACCTTTGCTTTCTTGCCCAGTCCTTCCTGCTCAATGTAGTTGTTGAGGGAACGGGTCAGGGCGGCTCGGAAACCGGCCAGGTGAGTACCACCATCCCGCTGGGGAATATTGTTAGTGAAGCAGTAAATATTCTCCTGGAAGGCGTCGTTCCACTGCATGGACACTTCCACGGCAATACCGTCTTCGCGCTCGCGGTTGAAGTGGAAAACCCGGTTGATCGGCGTCTTGTTGGAGTTCAGGTGCTCAACGAAAGCCCTCAGACCGCCTTCGTATTCAAACACTTCCTCCTTGCCAGAACGTTCGTCAGTCAGACGGATACGCACGCCACTGTTCAGGAACGCCAGTTCACGGAGGCGCTTGGCCAGAATGTCGTAGTGAAATTCAATGTGGGTGAAGGTTTCCGGCGACGGGATAAAATGCACCTTGGTACCCGAAGCATCGGTTTCACCGACAGCCGTGAGAGGGGCATTTGGCACACCATGAGTATAGGTCTGCTCGTAGACCTTGTTATCACGGCGAATAGTCAGGGTGAGGGTAGAGGATAGTGCGTTCACGACAGAAACGCCGACACCGTGAAGGCCGCCGGACACTTTGTAAGAATTGTCGTCGAACTTACCGCCAGCGTGCAGCACAGTCATGATAACTTCTGCGGCGGAAACCCCTTCCTCTTGGTGCAGGTCTACGGGAATACCACGGCCGTTATCCTTAACCGTTACCGATTCGTCCGGATGGATAATCACCCCGATCTCTGAACAATAGCCCGCAAGCGCTTCGTCGATGGAGTTATCCACCAATTCAAAGACCATGTGGTGCAGGCCGGTACCGTCATCGGTATCACCGATGTACATGCCTGGCCGCTTTCGCACCGCATCCAGTCCTTTCAAGACTTTGATACTGGAGGAATTGTAGTTCGATTCACTCATTCGGAAACTCCTGAAGCGTGATAGGCCGGGGCTTTCTAGCTCGTCGCACCGGTCTTATTCTTCCGTCAATTTGCCATGTTCCACGTGGAACAATCTGTAATCCGGTGCCTTACCTTCGGGCCAGAGCTGGTCCACGAGGGGACGCTCAATAGACGTAATGAACACCTGACAACGTAATGCCTGTAACCTGCTGGCCAACATGGCCCGGTGCCCTTCATCCAACTCGGCGTTAATGTCGTCAAGCAAAAAGGTCACCTGTTTGCCCATGTCACTCAACACCATGCCTTGGGCAATCTTCATTAAAATAACCAGGGTTTTCTGCTGGCCCCGGGAGAAAGTCTCGGCAACAGGCCTGCCCTGAAACTTCAACCGGATGTCTGCGCGGTTCGGACCATAAAGCGTGTGCCCGACCTTTCGCTCCTGCGCTCGATGATCTGCAAGCAATTCCGCCAGTGGTCGGCTTACATCCCATCCCGGGTAGTACTCCAGCTTAAGGCCTTCGGTCCAGGGTACTTCCACTTCCCGAACCAGCTTTTCAAAAGCCGCCTTGAACCGACCAAAAGTGCCAGCTCGAGCCTCGGTAATGCGCTCGCTGAGGGTGGTGTACTGGTGGTCCCAGACCCGCATTAAAGCTTCGTCTAGTCTACCATTTCTCAGCGTTTGATTCCGCTGTGATGTCACTCTCTGACATTGTTGCCAAATCGATCCAAAGGAAGGTTCCACGTGGAACACTAGCCAATCGAGAAACTGTCGCCGCTTCCCCGGTCCCCCCGCAACCACATCGAACACGCCAGGGTCGATCACCGAGACCGGCAGATGTTTCGCCAGACTGGACAGGCTACGCACAGCTTCACCGTCTACCCGTAAAACCGTTTCCTTTTGCCCAACGTCCCGGGATATTCCCAGTCGGTGCACAAGTTCAGAGTCATGCCTGCGGTCGTTTTCCTCCAGACCCTGATCCAGACCGCCGAACACCGTGAGACGTTGCTGGCCATGACTGACCACCGCCTGATGACGGTTCACCCTAAAGGAGCGCCCCAAGCCCAGATAACCAATGGCCTCCAGCACGCTGGTTTTGCCACTGCCATTCTCACCGTACAGAAGATTAAAAGAAGGGGAAAAGCTGACAGGCGCGGAAGCCAGATTGCGGAAATTTTCACTCTGGAATTTTACAAGCGCCATAGAAAAGCAGACTCGAAGGAAGGACGAAAGGAGGACAACAACAACCTCAAAACCAAAAAGGCAGCGTTACCTCCTTCAGTAACGCTGCCCTAGTGTACAAAAGCCAATCGCTCAAGGCGATAGAATCAGTGGAGCATGTTCAGACGTTCATCCATAAACACATCCATTTCCGGTGCAAGGATGTGAACGTATCGATCAAAATACAGGAACTGCTTCAACAGCAGGGCAAACTCCCTCGGGAAATGCAGCCCGTGGCTTTCGCCGATCTTAACCATATCCATCAGAATATGATTAACGTCATCCTCCGCCTGATCCGCTTCATAAGGAATATCGTCGGGGACCATCTTGTCCATCTGCTGGTACAGCCTGCGAAGGTCGCCGGCAAGATCCTCCACCCGAACCGCATGGCGGGTAATGCCGATACGGATCATGGCATCGGCCATGCCTTCAAAGTTGCCAACCATCACCGCCGAAATAAAATCACTGACCGCCTGCCAGGTATCCGGCTTGATGCGACCCACAATGCCAAAGTCGATGAAACCGACGCGGCCATCCTTCAGCACCATCAGATTCCCGGCATGTACGTCCGCGTGGAAAAACTCACACTGGGTCAGACTGGAGAACCAGGTATTCATGGCCGTGATCAACGTCCGCTCCGGGTCACGCGCGTAACCACGGATGCTTTCCAGGTCGGTCAGGGACACACCGTGGAAGCGCTCCATGGTCAGGATCCGCCGCGTACTGCACTGCTCATAGACTTTAGGTACTGCCGCATCTTCATTATGGGTATCGTGCAGGAATTCGCGGAACACCTTCAGGTTGTTGGCTTCCTTGATGAAATCACACTCTTCCATCATCGTCCGCTGAATTTCCTCAACGATGCCGGACAGGGACGTCCAGGACAGTTTCGGCGCCAGAGTCTCCAGAATACGGGCCGACAGATACAGGAAGTTCAGGTCCGTCAGCAGGATGTTCTCAACCCCCGGCTTCTGAACCTTGATGACCACCTCTTCACCGGATACCAACCGCGCGGCGTGCACCTGCGCAATCGAAGCCGACGCCAACGCTACCGGATCGATTTCGGCATAGACTTCATCCAGCGGTCGACCCAGTTCGTCCCGAATGATTTTCTTGATAACGCCAAACGGCAAGTTCGGAGTCTTGTCCAGGCAGTACTGGAACTCCTCCACATATTCCTTGGGGAAGAAAGTAGGGGAGCTGGCAATGAACTGCCCCAGCTTGATATAGGTCGCACCGAGGGACTCAAAGGTCTGCCTCAGCAAACGAGGCGTGGGAGGACGGTCTCCCCGGAGCCAGTTGATGCCGGTGCGCCCGAGTACCGACACAGTCTGGCCAATGCGGAAAGCGCCTTTGATTCCATTTGTAACGGTACTCATCAATCTCCTCCTCCTACAACCTCATGGGCATAACCACATAAAGACAGCGGTTATCGTTCGATGCCTCAATCAATGCACTGCTATTGGGGTTGGACAGGGTAATCTTGACCTGATCCTCATCCAGCGCATTCATCACGTCTACCAGATAGCCTACATTAAAACCGATCTGCAGGGATTCGCCCTGGTAATCCACCGGCAGCGCGTCTTCGGCCTGTTCCTGGTCCGGGTTATTGGCGAATACCTGAAGTTCATTCGATGCCAGATTCAGACGCACCCCGCGGATATTCTCATGAGACAGGATCCCCGCCCGTTGCAACGTATTTTTCAGTGTTGCGCGATCCGCCAGCACAATCTTGTCGCCGCCCCGGGGAATAACACGGTTGTAGTCGGGGAACTTGCCCTCGATAAGCTTGGACGTAAAGGTATACGAACCCACTGTCGCCCGAAGGTGATTATCACCAATGACCAGAGTCACCGGTGTTTCCACATCCTCCACCAGACGGGCCAGTTCCAGAACGCCTTTACGCGGAACAATCACCTGTCGCGGCTCCGGGCAATTGGTCGCCAGTTCCAGATGTGCCATTGCCAGGCGGTGGCCATCAGTCGCCACCGTCCGTACGTGATCTTTGTCCACTTCCAGCAACAGACCATTCAGGTAATAGCGAACGTCCTGCTGGGCCATCGCAAACGCCGTTGCATCCAGCATACGGCCCAGTTCCTTCTGGGGCAGTTCCAGGCGGAAGCTCTCGTCCTCGTCTTCAACGTTGGGGAAATGCTCCGCCGGCAACGTGGACAAAGTAAAGTGGCTGGCGCCACAACGCAGGTGCAGGCGATCACCTTCCAGCGACAACTCTATCGGCGCTTCATCACCGAGGGCCCGGGAAATATCGGACAGTTTGCGGGCGGGGACAGTAATGCGGCCCGGCTGATCCACATGCACCGGTTGTATCCGGGCTACCAGTTCCACTTCCATGTTGGTTCCGGTCAGGGTCAGGGTATTATCCTCGGCCACCAGCAACACGTTGGACAGCACGGGCATGGTCTGTTTTTTTTCCACCACGCCAGCAATGCTCTGCAGTGGCGTAAGCAGGGATTCACGGCTGATCGTCAGTTTCATGGCACTCAGCTTTCTTTATGTTGGAAGGGTGAATGTTATTCGCTAACGCCCGGCATCAGGTGGTCAGCAGTCTCATAAAATTCTGATAATCCTCGCGGATGCCCGGATCAGTCTCCTGCAACTCCACGATTTTTTTGCACGCATGCAAAACGGTGGTGTGGTCACGACCGCCAAACGCATCGCCGATCTCCGGCAGACTGTGATTGGTCAGCTCCTTCGACAGGGACATGGCGACCTGCCGGGGCCGCGTCACGGTTCGTGTCCTGCGCTTTGAAAGCAGGTCGGCAACCTTAATCTTGTAATACTCGGCTACGGTGCGCTGGATATTGTCGATGCTCACCTGCTTTTCGTGCAGGGCCAACAGGTCTTTCAGACTCTCCCGGATAAAGGGCGGGGTAATTTCCGACCCGGTGAAGTGAGCATTCGCTATCACCAAACGCAGCGCGCCTTCAAGTTCTCGTACATTAGAGCGAATCTTCTGGGCAATAAAAAAGGCCGCTTCGCTGCTCAGTTTCACGTTCGCCTGATCGGCTTTCTTCATCAGGATCGCTACCCGGGTTTCCAGCTCCGGCGGCTCAACCATGACCGTAAGGCCCCAGCCGAACCGTGATTTCAGACGTTCTTCCATGTCGACGATTTCTTTGGGGAATCGGTCGCAGGTCACAATGACCTGTTGGCCACCTTCCAGCAAGGCATTGAAGGTATGGAAAAACTCCTCCTGGGAGCGCTCCTTGCGGGCGAAAAACTGGATGTCGTCGATCAACAGGGCATCCACGGACCGGTAATAACGCTTGAATTCGTTGATGGCGTTCAGCTGCAATGCCTTGACCATGTCTGCCACAAATCGTTCAGAACGCAGATAGGCCACTTTCGCCCTGGGATTGCGACGGACAATTTCGTTGCCAATGGCGTGCATCAGGTGGGTCTTACCCAGACCAACACCGCCATAAAGGAACAACGGGTTGTAGGCACCACCCGGATTCTCTGCCACCTGCATGGACGCCGCACGGGCCAGCTGGTTGGATTTACCCTCTACGAAGGTCTCGAAGGTGAAGCCTTCATTCAGGAAGCTTTGATGCTTGATATCACCTTCCACCTGAACCGGTCGCCGTTCCCCGCCGCTTTTCGGACGCACGGAAGAAGAACCCGCAACCGTTGCCGCCACGCCTTTTTCTTCTTCCGTGACCCGGCTGCCGGTTTCTTCCTGAACCTGACCATTGACCAGAGCAGGCGCTTCCGAGCGCTTGACCGGCTCACTTTCCCGGGGCGCAGAGCCTACCTTCATGTTAACCCGGGGAGCCTGGCCGCCATTCAGATCCTTGAGCACCTCCTCAATGCGTCGCAGATACTTTTCATTCACCCAATCCATTACGAAACGATTGGGCGCAAAAAGCATCAGCTGCCCCTCCCGGTGATCGGATTGCAGGGGCCTGAGCCAGGTATTGAACTGTTGTGCGGGAAACTCGTCCCGGAGTACTTCAAGACATTGATGCCACATACTGTTTGGCACGACAGCCTGCTCCCGATAACCCTGAAATGTCTCTGAGCGGACAAGGGACTTCCTGTCCAGTGAGATGACCCCGGATTCTAACCCGACCAGCCCCACAGTGAAAGAGCCACAGCCAGTTCATGAACAGCCTGTGGAAATTTATTTCTATGTATTTCAGAATTTTACGAACTTACCTACAACCTTGTGTACAGAAAATAACTTCTCGTAAAGTTACCCACAGCCCTGTGTGTATACCCCGGGTTTAACCCTGTTAGGAACCAGGGGAACTAATCGGGGATAACTTGGATCCATCGGACCAAAGCAACTTACTCACATTTCGCCCTGCGTCCGTCCACAGCGCTCAAGCAACCTTATCAAGACCCTTATAAACCACGCAGGAATATGTTTTTAAATATTTTCTTTAGCTTATCCACAGAAACCTTCGATACTAATAACAGTAATAATTAATCCTTAAAAGAATTCTAAAAAGACTTACTGAATTTATTATCTGGCCGGTGGATTCACGAATTTCCAGCATGCGCACAACCCCCTAGCAATAAGCATTGAATTCCAACCGGTATTTGCATAGAATGCCGCTCCTGTTTTGGCTGTTCATTTTCCAGCCAGTTACTGAATTTCCAACTTACGAATTGTGAGATCATCACCATGAAAAGAACGTTTCAACCAAGCGTCCTGAAGCGTAAGCGCGTTCACGGTTTCCGTGCCCGTATGGCCACTGCCAACGGTCGCAAGGTTATTTCCCGTCGTCGTGCCAAGGGCCGCGCACGTCTGTCCGCGTAAGCTCTGATTGCCTCATGAAGGCTTTGAGTTTCCCGAAATCACATCGTCTTCTGCGACCTGCTGATTACGGCAAAGTCTTCAACGACGTGCAGCTGAAAGTTCCACACCGGAATTTTCTGATCCTGGCGACACCGAATAACCTCGGTCACGCCAGGATCGGTTTGATCTTCTCGAAGAAGAACCTCAAGCTGGCCGTCCAGAGAAACCGGGTAAAACGCCAGGTCAGAGAGAGCTTCCGGCACCAGACGGATCTGCCCAGTCTGGACCTGATAGTTCTCGGACGTCAGGGGTTGGTTTCCCTGGATAACCAGGCGTTACGGAGATCCATGGACGATCTCTGGCGACGACTCAGAAGAAAGTACGTTCAATCTCAGCCATCACGGGCAGCAACATCGGACACTGCCGGTCGAGGAACGGGTTAATGCGCAAGCTCCTGCTTATGCCCATCCGCTTCTACCAGTACGCAATCAGTCCTCTGATGGCCAGTCATTGCCGCCACTATCCCACCTGTTCTCAATACGCCGTTGAAGCCATAACCCACCATGGCGCGCTCAAAGGATTATTTCTCGCAATCCGGCGTCTTTTAAGGTGTCACCCCTGGGCGGAAGGCGGTTATGATCCTGTGCCGGGAATAACAGAACCCCGCGTTCAGAAAACGGTAACAACCTGCGTACACGCTGATCACTCCCATACAACAACCCAGACCAGACAGTAACTCTATGGATATTCAACGCATCGTATTATTTGCCGGCCTGGCTATTGTCAGTTATCTGATGGTGCTTGCCTGGAATGAGGATTACCATCAGCAGCCAGAGACCGCTCAGGTCGCTGAATCGCAGCCTTCGCAGAACACCGGCAGCATGGGCGATTCAGACGATATGGTGCTTCCGGACGATAATGCCACTCAGGTGGACGGTGATGGCGAGTTCACCACGCCGGAAACAGGACAGGCTGTCGTAAGCTCGACGGAAAACAACACCACGGTGAGTGATCAGTTCATCTCTGTCCGGACCGACGTCTACGACCTGCAGATTGACCGGGTCAGCGGCAACCTGGTTAAAGCCCAGCTGCTCAATTACGACAAAACGCTGGACAGCAAAGAACCGCTGACGCTGCTTAATAACACCCAGAACCGTCTTTACGTGCTTGAAAGTGGGCTTATCGGTCGTGACGGTCCCGACAGTCGCAAGAACGGTTCCGCTCCTGTCTACAGTGCAGATGCCTCCAGCTATGAGCTCGCCGAGGGTGACAACCAGCTACAGGTCGACCTGACTTACACCACTGAAAACGGTGTTCAGATCACCAAGCGCTACCAGTTCGAACGCAACAGTTACGAGATTGACGTCAAGTATCTGGTTGAAAACCAGTCCAGTGACAACTGGCAGGCCAACTTCACCGGTAAGATCGTCCGTGACCAGTCCCCGGACCCGACCTCCCAGACCAGCATGGGGATCCAGGCGTTTCTTGGTCTGGTTATCAGCTCCCCGGAAGACCCTTACGAGAAGTTTGATTTCGGCGACCTGCAGGAGACCAATATCAACCAGTCCGTAACCAACGGCTGGCTGGCCTTTCTCCAACACTACTTCCTGTCCGCCTGGGTACCCGAGCGCGACATTCCTGCCCAGTACCAGACCACACAACGTGGCCCGAATTACGTCATGGGCTTTGTCTACCCGGCCACCACCGTGGCTCCGGGCGAAACCGCCGAGATCGGTGCTCGGGCCTATGTCGGGCCGAAGATCATTGAACGTCTGGAAGAAATGGCTCCGAACATGGACCGCACCGTTGATTTCGGTTGGCTGTTCTTTATTTCCCTTCCGCTGTTCATCATTCTGGACTGGTTCCACAGCATTGTTGGCAACTGGGGCGTATCCATCATCCTGTTGACGGTCCTGGTCAAGGCAGTGTTCTTCCACCTGTCCGCCACCAGTTACAAATCCATGGCCAAGATGCGGGCTGTCGCCCCTCAGCTGACACGGCTGAAAGAACTGTACGGCGACGACCGACAGCGCATGTCCCAGGAAATGATGGCGTTGTACAAGCGTGAGAAGATCAATCCGCTCGGCGGCTGTCTGCCGATCCTGGTGCAAATGCCGGTGTTCATCTCCCTGTACTGGGTTCTGTTTGAAAGTGTGCAGCTACGCCATGCGCCGTTCATACTGTGGATTCAGGATCTGTCGGTCATGGACCCCTATTTCATCCTGCCGATCCTGATGGGCGCCAGCATGTTCCTGCAGATGAGTCTCAACCCGACGCCGCCAGACCCCATGCAGGCGAAGATCATGAAGATGATGCCGTTAATCTTCACGGTGTTCTTCCTGTGGTTCCCGGCCGGTCTGGTTCTGTACTGGCTGGTGAACAACATTCTGTCCATTGCCCAGCAGTGGTACATTACCCGCAAGATCGAAACAGAAATGGCCGGGAAGAAGCACTGACCGGTGCCCGAACCGACCCGGCAAAGGCTCCTGTATGGAGCCTTTGTTGTTTTTAGCCTGTGGATAAAACATGAGCCAGAGTTCCGACACCATTGCAGCCATAGCCACCGCACCCGGACAGGCCGGTGTGGGCATCGTTCGCGTGTCCGGTCCCAAGGCTCGGACCATTGCCCAACAGATGCTGGGGTTCGAACCCAAACCCCGTTATGCCCATTACGGCCCGTTCCGTGACAGCCAGGGCGAACTGATTGATGAGGGTATCGGGCTGTTTTTCCCCAACCCCCATTCGTTCACCGGTGAAGATGTGTTTGAGCTGCAGGGCCACGGCGGCACCGTGATTCTCGACCTTCTGCTCCGGGAAGTGTGTGGCAGGGGAGCAAGACTGGCCCGGCCGGGCGAGTTTTCCGAGCGGGCCTTTCTGAACGACAAGCTGGATCTGGCCCAGGCCGAAGCCATTGCCGATCTGATCGAGAGCAGCTCGGAGCAGGCAGCTCGCTGTGCCGTTCGTTCCATGCAGGGTGTGTTTTCCCGGCAGATAGAAGATCTGGTGGATGCGGTAACACACCTGCGGATCTACGTTGAGGCGGCGATCGATTTTCCCGAAGAGGAGATCGACTTCCTGGCCGACGGCAAGGTGGCCAGTGACCTTCAGAGCCTGCTCGACCGGCTCGAGAAAATCCTGGCGGAAGCCCAGCAGGGAACCATTCTCCGGGACGGCATGAAAGTGGTGATCGGCGGCAGGCCCAATGCCGGAAAATCCAGCCTGCTCAATGCCCTGGCCGGTCGCGAGGCTGCCATTGTCACGGCTATCGAGGGTACAACCCGGGATGTCCTGAGGGAACATATCCACATCGATGGAATGCCGCTGCACATCATCGATACTGCCGGTCTCCGGGACAGCCCCGATGAAGTGGAGCAGATCGGTATCGCCCGGGCCTGGGATGAAATCCGACAGGCCGACCGCATCCTCCTGATGGTGGATGCCACCACCACCGATAAAACCAGCCCCCATGAAATCTGGCCGGATTTCATTGACCAGTTACCGGCCAACGCGCCGGTAACGGTGATCCGCAACAAGGTGGACCTGTCCGGTGAACCGGTAGGAATGAGCGCCGAAGACCACCAGAGCGCGCCGGTGATCCGTTTGGCGGCAAAGTCTGCCGAGGGTCTGGAGATTCTGCGGGACCACCTGAAACAGTGCATGGGTTTTGCCAGTACCACCGAGGGCGGTTTCCTGGCCCGGCGCCGGCACCTGGATGCCCTGGAACGGGCCCAGGCGCTGTTGATTCAGGGCCAGAGCCAGCTGGAAGGGTTCGGCGCCGGTGAACTACTCGCTGAAGATCTGCGGGCCGCCCAGGACAGTCTGGGCGAGATCACCGGGCACCTCACCCCGGATGAGTTGCTTGGCAAGATTTTCAGCAGCTTCTGTATCGGTAAATAACGCTAACCGGTTTTCCGGCGTTCGTCCTCTGCCATCGGGGCTAGAGCCTTGGTGTTACTGCGGTTGCCCAGGAAATCCGGCCGTGGTTTGTTGCCACAGAATGGGGCCTGGAGCTGGTTTTCCACACTGTTGTAGACAAAGAACAGGTTGCTGCGGGGCCAGGGCGACATATTGGCGTTGGAGGCATGCAGCGTATTGCACTCGAAGATGATCAGCGAGCCGGCGGGGCCGGTGGGGGCCTTGATACCGTATTGGTCCGCCATGGCGGCAAGGTCCCGATCGTTGGGGACGCCCAGCTCCTGTTTTTTCAGGGATGACTGGTAGTTGTCTTCCGGGGTGCGGCCGACGCAGGGAACAAAGGTCTTGTGGGAGCCAGGAATCAGCATCAGCGGGCCGTTGAACGGCGTGTTGTCGGTCAGGGCGATGGAAAAGCTTACGGCGCGCATCCGGGGCATGCCGTCTTCGGCGTGCCAGGTTTCGAAATCGGAATGCCAGTCAAAGCCCTTGCCGTGGAATCCCGGTTTGAAGTTGATCCGTGACTGGTGAATGTAAGCTTCACTGCCCAGAAGCTGGCGAACCATCGCCAGAATCTTCGGATCCCGGGTCAGCCGGTCGAAGCGATCAGACAGTTCGTGAATACCGAAAATCGAGCGGATTTCCTGCTTGCCGGGCTCGGTAATCGTCCCTTCAGACCGAAGGATACTCTCATCGTCCTCGTAGGCCCGCAGATCCTCACGGAACTGACGAACGGTGTTCTGGTCGAGGAAGCTGTTGAACACGAGAAAGCCGTCGCGTTCATACTGCGCCAGCTCGGTTTGACTCAGTGGTCCCTCGGTTCGGTGCGAACCGCTGCTGTGTACTACGGGGTCCTTGCGCTCGAAGCTTTTGGTCGGACGTTCCAGGCGGGTTGGATAAAAGTCGTCAGCACGAGTGTCCATATTCGAACCTCCTTCTTTTATTCGGGAATTCAAAGGTTTTTCATTTAATTCAGTAAGTTAATGACTCCGAAGCGGAAGTGCACCTGTGAAGTGGGGTCTGGCGGCAGTATTTCAAGGGCAAAAAATCCCGGGCAAGGCCCGGGAGTAGGAGAGACCGGATAGCTTATCCGGTAAAGGCCAGATCCTCGGCATCCAGTTGCATCAGGTTCCTGCTCGGGCTCAGCATGCTGGCAGCGTGGCTCTGGGCCCGGGGCAGCAAGCGCTCAAAATAGAATTCGGTGGTCCCGAGCTTGGCCTGGTAGAAGCTGGCCGATTCTTCGCCTCCGTTTTCGAGTTTATCCACAGCCACCGCGGCCTGACGCAGCCAGATATAGGCCATGGTGACGTAGCCGCTGTACATCAGGAAATCATAGGCCGCCGAGCTCACCACATCCCGGTCCTTGCGGGCCGCCAGCATGATCCGGACGGTCAGCAGGTTCCACTGGCCCGTCAGCTTGAGTAGCTCCAGTGCCCAGGGGCGTAGCCGCTTGTCGGTCAGATGCTTGCGGGCAAAGTTGGCAATCTTCAGCGTGAACTCGCGCACCGCCCCGCCCCGGGTCATCAGCAATACTTTTCTTCCCAGCAGGTCCAGCGCCTGGATACCCGTTGTGCCCTCGTACAGGGTGGCGATGCGGGTATCCCGGACAATCTGCTCCATACCATGCTCCCGGATGTAACCGTGGCCGCCAAAGACCTGAACCCCCAGGTTGGCCGCTTCGCACCCGAGTTCGGTGAGAAAGCCCTTGAGTATCGGTGTCAGGAAGCCGAGCTTGTCGTCGTATTTGTCGGCCTTTTTCTCGTTGCCTTCGGTGAATCCTTCCACCATGTGGTCGGCCAGGCGTGCAGCGTAATACAGCATGGCCCGGCCGCCTTCGGCAATGGCCTTTTGGGTCAGCAGCATCCGGCGTACATCGGCATGATGAATCAGGCTGTCGGCCACCTGATCCGGCTCTTTTTTGCCGGAGAGGGCGCGCATGGAGCGCCGATCCTTTGCATAGGCCAATGCCCATTGATAAGACAGCTCCGCCGGCCCGACACCCTGGATGGCGGTACCGATCCGGGCGGTGTTCATGAAGGTGAACATGCAGTTGAGGCCTTCATTCTCGGGCCCGATCAGATAACCGATGGCCCCGTCGAAATTGAGCACGCAGGTGGCCGAGGCCTTGATGCCCATTTTCTTTTCCAGACTGCCGCAGACCACGGCGTTGCGCTCGCCCAGGCCGGCCTCGCTGTCGGACAGGAACTTGGGCACGATAAACAGGCTGATACCCCGGGTGCCCTTGGGGGCGTCAGGTAGACGGGCGAGAACAATGTGGACGATGTTTTCGGTCAGGTCGTGGTCGCCGGAGGAGATGAAAATCTTGGTACCGGACAGGCGGTAGCTACCGTCGGTCTGTGGTTCGGCCTTGGTTTTCACCTGGCCCAGATCGGTGCCGCACTGGGGTTCGGTCAGACACATGGTGCCGGCCCAGC
>JAWWAT010000040.1:0-13868 GCA_033721635.1 Marinobacter sp.
AGCTCGTGCTCAATGGCGCGGACGGCATCGGCAGGGGAAGAGCCATCGTAAGGAGCCACATCCACAAGGTGCAGTAGCAGCCGGGTACGAACGAGATGCTTCAGGAAGCGGATACCAAGTCCCGCGCCTTCGGCAGCGCCCTCAATCAAGCCGGGGATGTCCGCAATCACGAAACTCTGGTGCGCCTGAACGCTGACCACACCCAGATTGGGCACCAGCGTGGTAAACGGATAATCCGCGACTTTCGGGCGGGCCGCAGAGACCGACCGAATGAAGGTGGACTTGCCGGCATTGGGCATGCCCAACAGCCCAACATCCGCCAGCACCTTCAGCTCCAGCCTCAGATTGCGCAACTCGCCTTCGGAGCCTTTGGTGGTCTGGCGTGGCGCCCGGTTAACCGAGGATTTGAAGCGGGTATTGCCAAGACCATGGAAGCCACCCTGGGCCACTTTCAGACGCTGACCAGCATGGGTCAGATCCCCGAGCACCTCATGAGTATCCATATCGACAACCGTGGTACCGACAGGGACCGGCAACACCAGATCCTGCCCCTTGTTGCCAGTACAGTTGCGGCCGGCGCCCGGCTCGCCATTTTGAGCCTTGTGCTTGCGCTGGAACCGGTAGTCGATCAGCGTGTTCAGCGACTCCTCGGCTTCCAGATACACGGAACCACCATCGCCCCCGTCGCCGCCATCGGGGCCACCCTTGGGAACGTATTTTTCTCGCCGGAAGCTCAGGCAGCCGTGACCGCCCTTGCCGGCTTCCACAATGATGGTGGCTTCGTCTACGAATTTCATGAATCAACCCTTTGCGCCATGCGCATAAACTAAAAAGCCCCGCAGCCTCAAGGAAGCTTTGCGGGGCTCCGGATGGCTCTGAATACCTGATGGTATCAGGATATCAGCGCCACCCAAGGTTCGACAGAACCGGATCGCCGCTGCTTACGCAGCCGGAACGATACTCACGAACTTACGGCTCTGCGGGCCTTTGGTTTCGAACTTCACCTGGCCGTTCGCTTTCGCAAACAGAGTGTGGTCCTTACCAATGCCAACATTGCTACCAGCGTGGAAACGGGTGCCGCGCTGACGGATGATGATGCTACCTGCAGATACAGTCTCACCGCCAAAGCGCTTCACACCAAGTCGTTTCGACTCGGAATCGCGACCGTTACGGGTACTACCTGCTGCCTTTTTATGAGCCATTACCAGCCTCCTTATTTAAGGGGTAATTCGAGAGCCTCAGCCCTTGATACCCGTGATCTTGACTTCAGTAAACCACTGACGGTGGCCCTGACGCTTCATGTGATGCTTGCGACGACGGAACTTGATGATCTGGACCTTGTCGTGACGACCGTGGCTAACCACTTCTGCGGTCACTTTGGCACCATCAACTACCGGCGCACCTACCTGAACCTTGTCGCCGTCGGCGATCAGCAGAACGCGATCAAACTCAACGTTGCCACCGGTTTCAACTTCCAGCTTTTCCAGCTTCAGGGTTTCGCCTTCTTTTACACGGTGCTGCTTACCACCGCTAACAATAACTGCGTACATTCACTCGTTCTCCACGATTGACCCATCCCTGCTCTTATCCACCTGGTTCTAAGGGAGGCGCTCTGGCGACCCTATAGCAGGGAGCGCAGGTTGGGATGAGTTGGGCGCGTGATTGTACGAAAAGACACTCCTCAACACAAGCCAAGTTGACACTACCTTCGGCAATACCTAGCATTGCCGCGACCTGCCTTTAATATAAATGATCGTAACGACGACACCAGCAAGGGATCTACAAGCCGCATGACAGCCCAGCGCATTTATGACACCGTGGCCGACGACTTCAGCCGCGTTAATGACCTGATCATCCAGCGGCTTTCCTCAGATGTCCCCCTGGTGGAGAAAATCGCCCAGTACATCATCGAAAGCGGCGGTAAGCGCTTGAGACCGCTACTGGTTCTGCTTTCCAGTCAGGCCGCCGGCTATAACGAAAACGATCACCTTAAGCTCGCAGCCGTGATCGAATTTCTGCACACCGCTACCCTGCTGCACGATGATGTCGTGGATACCTCCGACATGCGCCGGGGCCGAAGCACGGCCAACGCCCGCTGGGGCAACGCGCCGAGCGTCCTGGTAGGTGATTTCCTCTACGCCCGTGCTTTCGAGATGATGGTGGAGCTGAAAAGCCTGCGAATCATGGACGTGTTGTCCCACGCCACGGCTGTAATCGCCGAAGGCGAGGTCATGCAGTTAATGAACGTGAAAAACCCGGATCTGACCGAAGACCAGTACATGAGGGTCATCCACAACAAGACCGCCATGCTGTTCGAAGCTGCCTCTCACACCGGCGCACTCCTTGCCAACGCCAATGCAGAGCAGGAGCTGGGCCTGAAAGACTACGGCAAGCATCTGGGCCTGGCGTTCCAACTGGTGGACGATGTCCTGGATTACCGAGGCGACGCCGAAGCCATGGGCAAGAACGTGGGTGACGATCTGGCTGAAGGCAAGACCACCCTGCCCCTGATTTACGCCATGGCCCATGGTACCGAGGATGAACGCCAGCTTATTCGGCAGGCAATCCGCAAAGGCGGCCTCGACGATCTGCAACGCATCCTGGAGATCGTCGAGCGCTCAGGCGCCATCGAATTTACCATGAGCAAGGCCCGGGAGCAGGCTGAACTGGCCAAAGCCTGCCTCAAATCCCTGCCAGACTCTGGACACAAAGAGGCCATGGAAGTGCTGACCGAAGTCGCCGTCGCGAGGGTTAGCTAAGCGACTCCCGCCCGTGGGGTGAATTAAAGTCCAGCTTCGGCCCGACCGGCACGATCTGAGTCGGGTTGATGGTTCTCTGGCTCACATAGTAATGGCGTTTGATCTGATCGATATCGACAGTCTCCGCAACGCCCGGCACCTGGTAGAGATCCCGAACGTAGGCAGAAAGCGCCGGGAAATCGCTGATCCGCTGGCGATTGCACTTGAAGTGGCTGTAATACACCGCATCGAACCGTACCAACGTGGTGAACAATCGCCAGTCAGCCTCGGTCAGACGACCACCCACCAGGTACCGCCGGGAAGACAGCCGTTCTTCGAGCCAGTCGAGTGAATCAAACAGCGCGTTGTAAGCCTCTTCGTACTTGTCCTGCGCAGTGGCAAAACCCGCCTTGTAAACACCATTATTGACCGTGTCATAGACTCGTGCGTTGACCTCATCAATCTCTCCCTGCAGCTCATCAGGGTAGAAGTCCAGGTCAGTGCGAACACCGTCGAGGCCGTCAAACGCCGAATTGAACATCCGGATAATCTCGGCCGACTCGTTGCTCGCTATCGTCTCCTTCTTTTTGTCCCACAGGGTCGGAACCGTCACACGACCGGAATACTCCGGGGCCGCCTTGGTATAGACCTGATGCATGAAACGGAACCCATGAAGATGGTCCCGATGCTGCTCGCTATCGGGCCGGAACTCCCAGCCGTTCTCCACCATGTCCGGGTGCACCACTGACACCGAAATATGCTTCTCCAGGCCTTTGAGCTTCCTGAATATCAGCGTCCGGTGCGCCCAGGGGCATGCCATGGAGACGTACAGGTGATAACGACCGGATTCAGCCTTGAAACCGCCTTCGCCATCCGGGCCCGGCGAACCGTCGGCAGTCACCCAATTGCGGAAGCGGGCCGCTTCCCGTTCAAACTTGCCACCGGTCTTGTCAGTGTCATACCACTTATCGTGCCATTTGCCGTCAATCAGCAGGCCCATAATCCCCTCCCGTTAAATTTCCTGAACATGATGAAATCAATACAGGCAGAATAACGGGGACCCTGCTACCCTCTCAAACAAGCATTTCTGGCCAACAACCTCAGATAATTCGAACATGCATACAGCCATCACCATAGACGCCCTCAAAGTACTTGATGCCATAGACCGCAAAGGCAGTTTCGCCGGGGCCGCCAACGAACTGTTCCGGGTCCCTTCTGCCATCAGCTACACCGTGCAGAAACTGGAAGAAGACCTGAACGTGGCCATCTACGATCGCACCGGCCATCGCGCCCGACTGACTCCAGCTGGCCGTTACCTCCTGGAAGAGGGCCGCTCCCTGCTGGAGGCGGCAGAAAACCTGGCGCACACTACCCGCCAGGTCGCCCAGGGCTGGGAGACCCGATTACGGATCGGGTTCAACTCGCTGCTGCCGGCGGAATGCCTGTTTCCGGCAATCCAGGAATTCTATGAGCTGGGCGTGCCGGTGGATGTACAAATTGTGGAAGAGGTGTTCGCCGGAACCTGGGATGCGCTGCAAAGCCGCCGGGTGGACCTGATTATCGGCGCCGATAATTTCAGCAAGCCTGCCGGCAACTACACCACCAAGCCCCTGGGAGACATGCCCTTTGTATTTGCCGTTGCCGCTGACCATGCCCTCGCCAGTGCCGACACACCGCTTTCCGAGGACGACATCTCGCGTTACCCCGCAGCCGTGGCGGCGGACACTTCACGTTCATTGCCACCGGGACATGCCGGCATATTTCACAGGCAACGGACCCTGACAGTCGCCAACATCGATCAGAAGATCGCCATACAGGTTGCCGGCCTCGGGGTGGGATGGCTACCCAGGGCAAGAATCAGCGAACAGCTCGACCAGGGAAAACTGGTCATCAAGGAAGTCCAGGAATCCCGCCAGCCAATTACCCTCCATATGGCCAGGCATGCGGAGGATCAGGGCAAGGCCCTGATGTGGTTCTGGGATCGGCTCAGCGTGGAGGGCGCTATCTCCAGCTGGCTAACAGGCTGAAAATAAAGCAAATGATATGACTTCAACTCGGAGTATTGCCAGGCAAATGAGTCAACCGCCTGGCGGGACACTTCGTTTATACTGCAGCTAAAACCAACGCCGAAGGGAGCTCTCTGATGCGGCAGCTGTCGGAACTGGATGCCTCGTTCCTGTATCTGGAATCGGAAACCACGCCGATGCACATTGGAGGCGTCTACCTCTTCGATGCCAGCGAGCGGGACAAACCACTGGCTTTCAGCACCTTTGTTGCCTACCTCCGAAGCCGGCTGCATGTCGTGCCGGTCTTCCGCCAGCGCCTGAAAGAGATTCCCCTGCGCCTCGGCCGGCCATACTGGATTGACGACCCGGATTTCAGCATTGAGCGCCACCTTGCCTACGTTAATCTCGGCGAACATGGCCGCAAAGCGAGCCTGATGACACTGGCCTCGCGGATTCTTGAGGAACCTTTAAAGAGGGACCGCCCCCTCTGGCACATTACCTTCGTGGACGGTTTCAAACTGGACGAGGAAGACACCGGTAGCGACGGCTTTGCACTGATCATCAAGTTGCATCACGCTGCCATCGACGCCTTCAGCGGCGAAGAAATAATTGGCAAGCTGCTCGAGTACACACCGCAGCCCAGCCCCATTGCGCCACCCCGACCATGGCAGCCGAGACCCGAACCATCGGAAGAGCGGGTCATGCTTCAGGCGGGCGCAAACATTATTCGCACGCCACTGCAGTTCACCTCTTTAGCATTTAACGCCGCCGAAGCCACGGCTCGAGGCCTGATCCAGAAACAGTTGCGCAAGCTGCCTCTTCCACTGCCAGTGTTTTCAGCGCCGCACAGTCCCTTCAACCGTCAGATTACGGCAAACCGGCAGATTGTCGCCGCCAGCGTCGAACTCTCGAGGCTGAAAGCCATCAAGGCACTCCTTGGCGACGTTACCCTGAACGATGTGGTTCTGGGCCTGTGCGCCGAAACCTTGAAGCGCTATCTGATCAGCGAGGGCGTCAACGCCGACAAATCCCTGGTGGCCATGACACCCATTTCAGTGCGTTCCAACAGCCTGCGGCGGGCGACCGGAAACCAGATGTCCGCCATGTTGCTGGATCTGGCGACCGATGAAACCAACCCGGCCCACCGGATTCGCCGGATCCACTGGAACGCAGTTGCCTCGGAACCCTACCGCGAAGCCATTGCCGCAGATCGGTTAACCGAACTTCTGCCCTCTACCATGCTGGCACTGTCCGCGAGGCTTTACTCGGAGCTGCAGATTGCCCAACGCTATCAGCCGGTCTTCAACCTGCCCATCACCAACGTGCCCGGACCCCAGGTTCCGCTCTACCTGCAGGGTGCGCGCCTGGTTCAGCAGTACAATACCGCACCGCTGTTCGACAGCATGGGACTGGTGATTGTCGCGGTAAGCTATGAAGGCAGACTGACACTGAACTTCACCACCTGCCCGGATGTGGTGGCGAACGGAGAATCTCTTCAAGCTCACGTGTCCGAGAGCCTTAATGCCATCGAGGTGGCCATGCATCGGCTCGGATCGGAGGATAACAAAGAGCCGATAGCGGCACCGCCAACACAATCCCTGGCGGATGATGCCATGACTGCATTGGAAGGAGTTCTGAAGAAAGCTCTGAAACGTTTCCGGGCCTGAACCGGCCCGGAAGCGGTCAAGCAAGATTCAGGTTATTCGAACGCCCAACGAAGAAACGCTTTCTTTTCTTCGTCGCTCGCTGTTTCCCAGGTGGCTTTCAACTGGTCAAGGGCGTTTTCAGCACTTGCCGGATTGCCCGCGGCGGTAGACGCTGGAATCGGCGTGCGGGAGGCGGCCACCTGCTCACTCGGATCCCAGACGGTGGACGTTGCCACCGACGCTCCCGCCGAAGAGACGATCTCGGCGGAGAATTGCGGCATCTCCTGCTCGGCCTCCTGACGCGACTCGGGACGATCGAATTCGAAACTATAGGTTTCTCCGGCTTCCGCCTCGAAGCGAACGACCTGGGGCTCACTCTCAATCACATGAACTTTCGATTCTCCGTTCCTGACCACACCACTTTTCGCCCAGATTGTCTTGTAAACAAAGACAACCTCGTTGTCACCGGGGAGCAGGGCATAGTCGAGAGCAAGATCATCTATCAGGAAGTTGCCCATGAGACGGCCGTTCACCCGGGTAACCCGGATTTCACCTGGCACCTCCAGCGTAGCCGCATTGGCCGCTGAAGGAGGGTTACCATCCCAGGTTTCGACGACGCTGACACTGGAGGCACATCCCGCCAGAGTCATCACAAGCACCGCAATCAGTCCAGCGCGAACGCTTGCAACGCCACTGCACCACCCCGATCTTGTAGGTTGGAATATACGGCTAACATGAGAAAGGTTCATTTAGTCTCCTTGGCATGAGGATGGAAATGGCGTCAGGCTGGCGCCGGTTTGGTAGCATTCTGACGAGTGCATCTGACAAGGGCAAGACAACGGCGCGCTTCACTGGCCAGCTCAGGCTGTTCCCCCCCAGATCCCGATTGAGACCTAACCCGTAAAATTGTAAAAAAATGTTGAATTCGCCCTGAATTGGGTTAATTTTAAACAGATCGGCAGATATTCACGCGGCGCCCGAGAGGCAAGAACAAAAAACGGGCAGTACAGGAGACGCCATGGACACCCAGCGCAGGACCGGAGAAGAAGGGCCGGTTCCCTTTCGCAGTAGTCGATTCTTCTGCGTGGGGAGCAAATGGTACTTCACCACCCGGGAAGGGTTTGATAGTGGCCCGTTTGCTTCCCGAGAGCGAGCGGAGACAGGCCTCAAACGGTTTCTGCACGTTGTCCGGATGTTACCGGAAGAGCAGCAGCTGCACTGACAGGGCCACGCTGGTCTCCTAGACCATTATGGGGACCAGCCACACATCCACTGCCCACAGGCAGATCAGAGCCATGAAGCCGGCAATTACGTCGTCTATCATAATGCCCAGCCCGCCCGGCAGATGCTGATCCAGCCAACTGATTGGCCAGGGTTTGGCAATATCAAACAGCCTGAACAGAGCGAATGCCCCCAGAACCCCGTAGATGCTGTCGGGAAACAGGCCAAGGGCGATCCACATCCCAACGAATTCGTCCCAGACAATGCCGCCATGGTCGTGAACCTTGAGGTCTTCGGCAGTCTTGCCGCAGAGCCAGACACCCACGACAAAGGCAACCAGGACTACGAACCAGTAGCCCACGGGCGGTAACCAGGCAAAACCGTACCATAGGGGAATCGCCGCCAGGCTGCCCCAGGTGCCAGGGGCCCTGGCCGTTGCGCCACTGCCAAAACCAAAAGCGAGCAAGTGTACCGGGTTACGCAAAAAGCCCGGCGGCAATATGACTGCAGGGGCCTCCGGCTCCGGAGTCGGGTCCTCCTGACTCATGATTCACTCCTGAAATGATCAAAACCCGTCGCTAGCGCTTCCGAACTGCAGTCGGCGCCATCCAGATACAGCCCTTGCTCAGCCTGAATGGAACCGATCACGGTAAGCTGGCTCGTAAGAGAAGCCGGTGCGCGGTCCCAGTTTTCCCGGGGGAAACACAGGCACAGCTCGTAATCGTCTCCCGAACGCAATGCGTAGTCCAAAGCCTTCTTACCCTTGAGCCTGACAAGCTCGGGCGAAAGAGGCAATCTGGCACGCTCGATCCTGGCTCCCACCCTGGAAGCATCCAGAATATGCCCAAGATCCGCCAGCAAACCGTCAGAGATATCAATTCCGGCACTGGCGTACTGGCGAATCCCTACGCCAAGATCCAGCCTGGGCCGGGGGCGGTGGTAATGCTCCAGCACGGCAAGCATGTCAGCGGAGGGGGCAGGTTCATTAAGATAATCGAGGGCAGCGCCGGCATTGCCCAGGGTTCCAGACACCGCAATCAAATCGCCAGGACGGGCGCCCGAGCGTCGAATTCCGCTTCCCTGATCCACGGTGCCATGAACCTGCAGGCTTAAAGTCAGCGGTCCGGAAGTAGTATCCCCGCCCGCCAATTCAAGACCGAACGCCTCGCTGGCATTGCTCAGCCCTCTTGAGAAGTCCTCAAGCCACTGTTCATCCAGGGCCGGCAGGGTAAGCGCAAGGGTAAAACACTCCGGATCGGCACCCATAGCTGCCAGATCACTGGCTGCTGCGGCGAGAGCACGCCAACCCAGGTAATCCGGGCGATAGTTTCGGGGGAAATGGACACCCTCAACAAAAGCATCCACGGAAAAGACAAGATCCCGGCCGGCGGGTATCCGCTGAATCGCGCAGTCATCCCCGGGCCCGAGAATCAGGGCCCCGGACTCCTGCCGCCGGGCAAGCGGCAGAAAGAAGCGCCGAATCAGCTCGAACTCGCCCATGGGCTAGCGGGAGCGGGTCTCAGCGAGCCGGAGTCGACCGCTCAGCTTGTCGAGAACGCTGTTGACGAACTTATGGCCCTCGGTACCACCAAAGCGTTTGGCCATTTCGATGCCTTCGTTGATGACCACCTTGTAGGGTACATCAAGCCGATGCTTCAGCTCATAGGCCCCCAGGCGCACGATCGCCAGCTCGACGGGATCCACTTCGTGGATGGGCCGATCCAGAAAAGGCTCGATCAACTTGTCCAGCTCGCCCTGCTCACGATGGACACCACGAAGAAGATCGCGGAAATACAGCAGATCAACCTTGCTCATGTCATTGTCGACCATGAACTCGGCTTCTATGTCAGAAATCGCCGTTTTGCTGAAATGGCGCTGATAGAGCCCCTGCATGGCAAGGGCCCTGGCACGGCGTCGATCACCGGCTTTCGGTTGGCCAGTCGGAGCCGGCTGCGGTGATGTACCTTCAGTTTCGCTCATTACTCACCCAGCTTCTTGAACAGGCTGACCATTTCAAGGGCGGTGATCGCCGCTTCCGCGCCCTTGTTTCCAGCCTTGGTTCCGGAGCGCTCAATGGCCTGTTCGATGGAATCCACCGTCAGCACACCAAAAGTCACCGGCACGTCGGTATCAAGACTGACAGCACCGAGGCCACTGGAGGCCTCACCGGCAACGTACTCGAAATGGGGTGTCCCGCCGCGGATGACCGCACCCAGGGCAATAATCGCATCGTACTCACCGGTTTCTGCAACGCGCTTGACGGCCAGGGGCATTTCATAGGCACCCGGAACGCGAACGATGGTGACGTCGTCATCGGAAATACCATGACGACGCAAGGTGTCCAGCGCGCCTTCAACCAGGCTCTCTACGACAAAGCCGTTAAAACGGCCCACGACCAGTGCGTAGCGACCGCTGCACTCGGTAAAATCACCTTCAATTACTCTGATATCTGCCATCGATGGCTCCTTCACGTGTCGCGGCACAAGGGCCGCGACCGGGTTGTTCATTCAGGGGTATAGGGAACGTATTCAACAACTTCCAGATCGAAACCGGAAATGGCCGAGAATTTGATCGGAGGGCTCAGCAGGCGCATCTTGCCAACGCCGATATCCCGGAGAATCTGGGAACCAGTGCCTACGGTGAAGTAAACACCAGAGCTGCCCTTGCCAGAAGAGCCTTTACCCTCATCAAAGAATTCCTGGATCCGGTCCTCCAGGTTGTAGCTGTCCTCGGCACTGTTCAGCAGGACAACCACGCCCTTGCCTTCCTCCGCCACTTTCTCCAGCGCGTGATGCAGAGGCCAGCTGCGGGAGTCCTTGCGGCGGGCCCCCAGAAGATCACGAAGGGTATCGGTGATGTGAACCCTGACAAAGGCCGGCTCGTCGGGAGAAATGTCCCCCATCAACATGGCCAGATGAGTGGCTCCCTGGATGTTGTCGCGATAGGTCCGAAGCTTGAACACGCCGTACTCGGTGTCCAGGTCGTTCTCTTCCACACACTCCACAGTGCGCTCGTTCATGGTGCGGTAATGGATCAAGTCGGCAATCGTGCCGATCTTGAGGTCGTGCTCTTCGGCAAAACGCTCCAGATCTTCCCGACGGGCCATTGAGCCATCATCATTCATAATCTCGCAGATCACACCCGCCGGCTCACAGCCAGCCAGCGCAGCAAGATCACAGGATGCCTCCGTGTGCCCGGCGCGACTCAACACCCCACCGGGGTCAGACATCAACGGGAAAATATGGCCCGGCTGAACCAGATCACTGGCCTTGGCGTTGCGTGCGACCGCGGCCTGCACCGTGCGGGCCCGGTCTGCAGCGGAGATACCCGTGGTCACGCCCACAGCCGCCTCAATGGAGAGGGTAAACTTGGTTCCGAAGCCGGAGGCATTCTGCTGCACCATCAATGGAAGACCCAGTTGTTCGCAGCGGTCCCGGGTCATTGGCATGCAAATCAGGCCACGACCAAACCGGGCCATGAAGTTGATGGCTTCGGCTGTGCAATGCTCAGCAGCCATCACGAGATCGCCCTCATTCTCGCGATCCTCGTCATCCATCAGTATGACCATTTTACCCTGACGGATATCTTCTATGATGTCTTCAATGCTGTTCAGTGCCATTTGGTTTTTTACCCTTACGGCGCTCCGGTCATTTTTGGCTTCCGGAACATCCTGAGTTTATGAATTACCGTCGAGTGAGAATCAGCCGCTGATCCTCACCTACCTGACGTCGGTCCAGCACGCTCCATTGTACTTTATCCGCCATGGTCTCCAGCGGCAGGTGAGCGGTCGGCCTACCCGTACTGCCCAGGAAAACCGGCGCCTGGTAGAGCCAAAGCTCGTCGACCAGGTTTTCGTTGATGAACGTACCAGCCAGAGTGGGTCCCGCCTCCACCAGCAGCTCGTTGATCCCGAGTTCCCCGAGCGAATCCAGCAGTTCGGCGAGATCAATTCCATTATCCTTCCAGGCGACGCCGGTCAGGCTGATGCCCAGTGCCGCCAGATCCTGGGCAGGGGCTGTGGCCAGAGTTGATGATGCACAGAACACCTGCACATTACCGCCCTGGAGAATATTCGCCGTAGAGGGCGTGCGCGCATCCCTGTCGGCAATGACCCGCAGCGGCTGCCTGGACGGCTCGGTGGCATCGCCAATATCCCCGAGCTCCTCGCGGCGGACTGTCAACGAGGGATCGTCAGCGAGCACCGTGCCAACACCGGTCAGGATGGCATCGCTGATCGCTCGGAGGCGCTGGACATCCCGTCGGGCCTCAGCTCCGGTTATCCACTGGCTCTCGCCAGAAGCCATGGCAGTGCGGCCATCCAGGCTGGCTGCCATTTTCAGCCGGACCCAGGGCCGCCCGGTGTTCATGCGCTTCATGAAACCCGGATTCAGGCGGACAGCTTCTTCCGCCAGCAGGCCTTCGGTTACCTGAACGCCGGCCTCCCTGAGCATATCCAGTCCGCGCCCGGATACCGATGGATTCGGATCCTTGGTGGCGGCATACACATGGGCGACGCCGGCATCAATCAGCGCCCTGGCACAGGGCGGTGTGCGACCAAAGTGGCTACACGGCTCCAGGGTTACATAGGCTGTCGCGCCCCGGGCGTCCGGACCAGCCTGACTCAGGGCACGGGTTTCGGCGTGAGCTTCTCCGGCGCGCTCATGCCAGCCCTCCCCGAGGATCAGATCGCCGCGGGCAATGACACAGCCAACCCGGGGATTGGGATGGGTAGAGTACCGACCGCGCCAGGCAAGCTGGACAGCCCGCGCCATCATGGCCCTGTCGCGGTTTTCTATCATGCCTTTCCTTTCGGAGCGTGGTTGTCCGCCAACGCTTTGGCGACATCAACGGCCGCCTCGCCGTTGCTGGCCGACAGCCTCTCAATCTCTTCCTTGAACTCGTTAATATCCTGGAAACTGCGATAAACCGACGCGAATCGGACATAGGCGACCTTGTCCAACTGACGCAATTCGGTCATCACCTCCTCGCCCAGTTGCATGGACTTCACTTCCCGCTCACCCGTCGCCCGCAAACGGTATTTGATGCGGTTCAGGGCAGCATCAATCTGTTCGATACTGACCGGCCGCTTCTCGAGGGCTTTCATCAGGCCCGAACGCAGCTTTTCCTCATCAAACGGCTGCCGGGTGCCATCCTGCTTGACCACCCGCGGCATCACCAGCTCGGCAGACTCGAAGGTCGTGAAACGCTCCCGACAGGACAGGCACTCCCTGCGGCGACGCACCTGATCTCCCTCGGCCACCAGCCGGGAGTCAATCACCTTGGTATCTGCTTCACCACAGAAGGGACAATGCATAGTCAGGAACTCCGAAGAGGAAGCCGGGCCGACTGGTCGGCCCGGCAGGTCATGCCTGTAGTCTAGCTATAAAACGATTAGCCGTAGACAGGGAAACGGGCGCAGAGTGCACTCACCTGCTCGCGAACCCGACTGTTGACCGCATCATCGTCCAGGTTATCGAGGATATCGCAGATCCAGCCAGCCAGGTCGCGGCACTCGGACTCGCCGAAACCACGGGTGGTGATCGCCGGGGTGCCAATACGCAGGCCGGAAGTGACGAACGGCGAACGGGGGTCATTGGGAACCGCGTTCTTGTTCACGGTAATGTGAGCACGACCCAATGAAGCATCGGCGTCTTTACCGGTAATGTCCTGCTTGATAAGGCTGACCAGGAACAGATGGTTCTTGGTGCCGCCGGAAACCACATCATAGCCACGATCCACAAAAACCTGAGCCATGGCAGAGGCGTTCTTCACAACCTGCTGCTGGTAGGTCTTGAACTCTTCGCTCATGGCTTCCTTGAAGCAAACAGCCTTCGCGGCAATAACGTGCATCAGCGGGCCACCCTGGCCGCCCGGGAATACCGCAGAGTTCAGCTTCTTCTGCAGATCAGCATCATCGCAGGCCAGAATGAGGCCACCACGGGGACCGCGCAGGGTCTTGTGTGTAGTCGTCGCGATCACGTGGGCATGGGGAACCGGATCCGGGTAAACGCCCGCGGCAACCAGGCCAGCCACGTGGGCCATATCGACAAACAGGTAAGCGCCCACCTTGTCGGCAATCTCACGGAAGCGGGCGAAATCCAGCTCTTGGGAATAGGCTGAGAAGCCAGCAATAATCATTTTTGGCTTGTGCTCAAGAGCCAGCGCTTCGATTTCATCGTAGTCGAGAAGGCCAGTGTCGGTATTGATACCGTACTGCACGGCATTGTAGATCTTGCCGGAGAAGTTGACACTGGCGC
>JAWWAT010000041.1:0-13865 GCA_033721635.1 Marinobacter sp.
CGGGATTTCTGCCAGGCGCTGACCATCACATTGGCAACGCGGTTGCCCTGGCGGGTCAGGCGGCATTCGGCGTAGGTTTCCCGGTTGAGGCCGGCCCGGAGATAATCCAGGGAAAAGTCGACGATTCGGGGCATGCGCAGGCTTTCCTGGGACATGATCAGGTAGATATTGGCAGACATTTCCATGAAGCCGCCAATCACGCCGCCATGGATGGCCGGCAGAATCGGGTTACCCAGGTTGGAGTCCTTGCAGGGCAGGCGAAAGATCAGATCGTCGCCGAACCGCTCACACTGGAGACCAATCCAGGTGGCGTAGGGAATGCTTTTGAGCATACGGCTGAAGTCACCGGTTTCCTGGGTGTAGCGGAGGATTTCGGGATCGGTCATTCTTCACCTCCGGTAATCAGGTCCCGATAGTGTTTCGGGCTGGCATCCTTGCCGATTCGCATGAAGGTGGCCACGCAGTTGGCAATGGTTTCACCGCCCTCCTGGTAGGCCTCGCAACGGGTGAAAATGATGTTGCGGGTTACCCGGTAGGTTTCAGCCCTTGCGTAGACCGGCCTTCTGGGATGGGCCGGGCGCATGTAGTCTACGCGCAGGTCCAGTGTCGGGCAGAGCTCAAAATCATCCAGCGCACACAGAATCACGCAGCCTGAAGTGGTATCCATCAATGTGGTGATGGCCCCGCCATGAATCACGCCGGTGTCAGGGTTGCCGATGATCCGGTCGCTGTATGGCAGGCAGAGTGTGAGACTGCCTTTTTTGGCCTCGGTAACCGTCAGGCCCAGCTCTTTGGCTTGATTGAGGGTGTCTATAAAACGGGTGACCCGCTTCCGTCGGATATCATCGTTCATTCAGGTTAAACCTGTGGATCAGCTTTTGGGTTTAGGGCTGCTTTCCGCTTTGCCGGGCAATGGCTCTTCAAACACCTTCCCTGCCCTCAAGGCTTCCAGAGCGGTGGAGCAGAATTCCCGGCGATAAAGGACGATAACCACCAGGGTGGATGCCGCC
The DNA here is from genome assembly GCA_033721635.1 of Marinobacter sp. GTDB lineage: Bacteria > Pseudomonadota > Gammaproteobacteria > Pseudomonadales > Oleiphilaceae > Marinobacter. Next base: position 1,011 of record JAWWAT010000041.1, read on the forward strand.
ATAAAAACGATCGGATGGATAAACCAGCCTACCACGGCAAGTGCGTAATAGTAGGATCGCAGCCCAAGGTTAAAGGCATCGCCTGCGAGATTACAGATATTGCCGGCGCTTCGGGCAAACGCCTCCCGTCCTGCCGGGCTGGTTTTGGTATCGTCCGGTGGCGGAGCGCTGCCCACCATCACCGAGACGAAATTATACATCCGCATGGACCAGGTGAATTTGAAGAAGGCATAGATAAACACAACCAACAGAACAACCATGCGCAGCTCCCACACTTCCCGGGTGGGCAACGTGCCAAATGGCATGGTGCTGAACACTTCCATCACTTCCTGAGTGTAGCCAAGAGCGGTGATAATACCCGCCAGAATCAGAAGGCAACTGGAGGCGAAAAAGGCGCCATTCCGCTCGAGGTTACCAACCACAGAGGCATCGGCAATTCGGTTTTCCCGGCGCAACATGACGCGCATCCAGTCTTCCCGGTAAAGATCGAGCGTGTTGGAGAGACAGGGTCGGTCTGCGGCGCGGCGTTTGGAGTACTCGGTATAACCCAGCCAGCAAACCAGGAACCAGAGCAAAGCGATTAATTCGAGAAGATTACCCATTGGCTGCCTTAGGTTTGTAAATGGCGAAACAGAGCGGGAACAGGGGCTTATGATACGCCAAGGACCTGCTCGCCACCACCGCTCGAGGCGGTGCGGTAATCCACCCACGACCAATCATGTGCTATAAACTGGCCATTCAGGAATCGGGCAAAGATTTACAGCGGAGCCCGACATAGATTCATCAAAAAGGGAGCTCATCTTGAACCTGTCTGCTATCAAAACCAGCGTCGCTATCGTTGCCCTGGTGGTATTGCTGAGTGGTTGCTCGGTTAATCCGGTTACCGGCGAAAAGCAGCTTTCGCTGATCGGCGAGAGCCAGGAACTCGCCATGGGCGCGGAGCAATACGAGCCGACGCAGCAAACCCAGGGCGGCCGGTTTTATATCGACCCCGAGCTGAATCTGTACGTGAGCGAGGTTGGCCAGAAGTTGGCGCAGGTGAGCGATCGACCCGATCTGCCCTACGAATTTGTGGTTCTTAACAGCAGCGTGCCCAACGCCTGGGCCCTGCCCGGGGGCAAGATCGCCATCAATCGCGGCCTGCTGACAGAACTCGAGGACGAGGCTCAGCTTGCCTCGGTTCTTGGCCACGAGATTGTTCACGCGGCGGCCAGACACAGTGTTCAGCGGATGCAACAGGGCATGTTGATCAGTGCCGGCGTTGCTGGCCTCGGTTTTGCCCTGTCGGACAACGAGTGGGCCGGCCTGATCATGGGTGGTGCTGCACTGGGAGCGCAGCTTGCACTGGCGCAATACAGCCAGGGAGATGAACTGGAATCCGATCATTACGGCATTCTTTACATGAAACAGGCAGGCTACGACCCACAGGCGGCTGTCGAACTTCAGGAGCTCTTTCTGAAACTCTCCGAGGGCCGTCAGTCCAGCTTCGTTGATGGTCTGTTTGCGACACATCCACCTTCGGCAAAGAGGGTGCAGGAAAACCGCGAACTGGTTCAGAAGATTGGAGCCGGGGGCTATCGAGGAGAGGATGTCTACGAACGCAAGATGGCAAAGCTCCGTTCGCTGCAACCCGCTTACGATGCCCACGACAAGGCCATGGAACTGGCTTCCAAGGGAGAGATGAAGGCTGCTTTGGACAAAGTGAACGACGCCATTCGCCTGCTACCCCGGGAAGCCATGTTCTATGCTCTGCGTGGCCGCATCTATCAGGATCAGAAAGAAGCCGAGAAGGCCGCTGCCGATTTTGAGAAGGCGGTAGAGCTCTACCCGGAGATGTTCAAATACCGACTTTACAATGGTCTGAATGCTCTGAAACTCAACAACCTGGACAAAGCCAGAGAAAATCTCACCAAAGCCAATGAGACGGTGCCCACGTCTATTGCTTTCCTTCGTCTGGGCGATGTGGCGGTCAAACAGAATAACCGGAATGAAGCCATTGCCTATTACAGCAAGGCCGCCGAGGCCGGCGGCGACGTCGCCGAAGAGGCAAGGCGAAAGCTGGCGGCGCTTACGCAGTAATTACCGTCACGCGGATCATTTACCCAAAAAAGCCGGAATCCCGCAGGATTCCGGCTTTTTTGTTGCCCGGGATCAAGGTTGCCGGGCTGACGCAAAACTTCTGTCATCCCCTCCATTGACTTTTAGAGCAATAACTCTAAAAATCAGATGACATAAACAACGATTGGATGACGGACATGTTAGCGAAACGTATCCAGCCCATGGTCTTTCAGGCCCGCCGCCTGTATGTGGAACTGATGTTCCAGGTTATGGGGCGAGCCCTGCAGGCTGTGAGTGAAGTGGACGAGAAGGTTCAGAACGAAGCACGGGCCCTGCCGGATGGCTTTCTGTTTGAGATGATGGTGATGCCGGACGGCTCGAAGCTGATTGTAGAGCATACCGGCCAGGGGCGTTTCCGCTATCACGGTGACAAGGCACCCCGCCCGGTGGATCTTTCGATTCAGTTCAAACACATCGCTCACGCTTTTCTGGTGCTGTCATTCCAGGAGAAAACGTCCGTCGCATTCGCCAATGACCGCATGCTGGTAGATGGCGACATCAGCTATGCCGTTCGGATGACCCGGGTACTTAACCGACTGGAAGCCTTCATCCTGCCGAAATTGATCGCCGAGCGGGCCGTCAAGGAATATCCGGCCGACCTGCACCTGCCGGAAAAACTGATCAGCGCCGCGCGCATTTACCTGAAAGTTGCCACCAATTTCGTCGAGACAGTGAGAGCGTGATGACCACTAAATATTATGAGTTCTTCTGCCCGGTAAAAGTCATTGCCGGCAAGGCCGCCCTTGAACACATCCCATACGAGCTGACCGGTATGGCTGCCAAGCGGCCGATGATTGTAACCGACAAGGGTGTACGGGCTGCCGGCCTGCTGGAACCTGTTATCGCAGCCTGCGAGGAAAGCGGTCTCGAAATCACCACCATCTACGATGATGTGCCGCCAGATTCCTCCACCACTGTGGTACGCGATATCGCGGGTATCTATCGCCAGGAAAAGTGCGACTCCATTATTGCCGTCGGCGGCGGTTCGGCAATCGATACGGGCAAGGCGGTCAACATTCTGGTGTCCGAGGGTGGTGACGACATTGCAAAGTACAGCGGTGCCGGGGTGCTGAAGCATCCTCTCAAACCCTTCTTCGTCGTGCCGACCACGGCTGGCACCGGTTCTGAAGTCACTTCGGTTGCTGTTATCACGGACGAGGCCAAGGGCGTCAAGCTGCCCTTCACGTCGTCGTTCCTGCTTCCGAATGCAGCCATCATCGATCCGCGCATGACGCTTACTCTGCCGCCCCACATCACTGCGGCAACGGCGATGGATGCCATGACCCATGCAACGGAAGCGTTCACCTGTATGGCAAAGAACCCGCTGAGCGATGCCTACGCCACGTCGGCAATCAAAAAAATCAGCCACTCGCTGCTTAATGTGATGGACAACCCCAAAGACAGTGACGGCCGGCTGGAACTGGCCCAGGCCTCGACCATGGCTGGCATTGCCTTCTCAAATTCCATGGTAGGTCTGGTGCACGCGCTGGGGCACGCCACCGGTGCTATCTGCCACCTGCCCCATGGCCTGTGTATGAGCCTGTACCTGCCCTATGTGCTGGAGTACAACTTGGAAACCATCCGCGAGCCGCTGGGTGAGTTGTTGCTGTATCTCGAGGGCCCGGAAGTATTTGCAGCGACGCCGGCAAGCCGCCGGGCAGAGGCCAGCATTTCGGCCATCCGCAAGCTGCGGGACGCCCTTTACAAGCGCTGCCAACTGCCGCGTACATTGAAGGAAACCGGCAAGGTGACCGAAGATCAGCTGGACCACATCGCCGAAATGGCGCTGGACGATGGCTCCATCATGTTCAATCCGAAGGAAGTGACCCTGGAAGATGCCCGCGCCGTGCTGCGACGCGCCTGGGCCTGATCCGGCATGCAGGGCCCCGCCCGGGGCCCTCGGCTCGGATTATCTGAAGATAGAATTCAAATCATTGAAAATAACCGAGGAAGAGAGGAGAATTAAGCAATTCTGGCAGGGAAGATAGCCGGGTTCGTTTTCCAACTACAGTACCGTCCCGTAGAGAGCCCCCTCCTCATGAAAAACAGACTTTCCTGCCGTTTCTCAGCCATTTCGGGTGCCCTCCTGTTTGCTCTGGCGACACTTTCGCCTTCCGCATTTGCCTCTGAGGAAAAACAGGTATTTCGTTTCAATGTTTCCCCAAACGGTTACCCGCCCTACCTGATCGTGCATCAGAGCCAACCGTCGGGAATCATGTGGGATGTGGTGTCTGCGGTCGCCCAACGCCTTGGCTACAAAGTAATAGCAGAGCAGATACCGCGAAAGCGGGTTGATAAGATGCTACTCGATGGCTATATCGACGGAACGCCGAGGGCCCGGGAGTGGGCCGACGATCCGGAGCAATTCCTGTTTACTGATCCGGTGGTAGACATCGAAGAAGTGTTTTTCACTCCAGCGGAATCCGGGTTCTCCTACCAGAACCCCGACGATCTGGTTTCAAAAACCATCGTCACCCATCTTGGCTACCGATACCCCCTGCTCGAACCCTACTTCGAAGAAGGTCGGATTCGCCGCTTTGATGTCTCCCGGGACAAGGATATGTTTACCTTCGTGCTCCACGGCGAGCGCTTTGATGCTGCCATCGCTGACCGGCTCGTGGGCAAGTGGATCCTGCGCAATGAGGGGCTTCGGGAGCACTTTGAGATTACCAGCAAGGGCATCAGCAATTATGGCTTCAGGCTGATGTTGCGTAAGGACTGGCACTCCTTTGCCAATCGATTCAATGAAGAACTGGCGAAGATGAAGAAGAATGGCGAACTCGACGCCATTCTTGCCAATTACCGATAGTCGCCGCTGTTACTCGAGGCGCCTGAGCAACAACATTGGCGACACGCTCAGAACCGGACGAAGCTGCCAGCGGCCAAAGAGGGCCAGAACGACCGCGCTCACCAGCGGGATGGGGAGTACCACGTGCCAGTGCCACTGGAACGCACCCTCAAACATCCTGAACTGAAGTGCCCAGACCGCCGCCTCGGCGGCGACCACCCCAAGCACACCCGCGAAACCGCCGAGTAAGGCAAATTCGAGCATGGTGCTGCGAACAAGCAGCCTTTGCCGCCCGCCCAGGGTTCGCAGCAGTGCTCCTTCCCGCTGTCGATCCTGAAGTGTCGCACTGACCACCGCGGCCATCACCACAAGCGCAGCGGCAAGAATCAGCGCCAGAATCGCTTCAATCGCCTGGGTTACCTGCCGAACGATTTCCTGGATTCGCTCGATAATATGGTCGATTTCGAGTACCGATACGGTCGGAAATTGCCGGGAAAATTCATTCAATGCATCCTTCCTGTCCTTCGGCAGGTAAAAGCTGGTAATCCATGTTGCAGGCATGTCCGTCAAGCCGCCTTCAGGCGGAAAGGCCATGTAGAAGTTGGGCTTCATGCTGTCCCACTGAACCGTGCGGATGCTGGTGACGGTTTCCGTCACCTTCTCGGAACCGATGGTGAAGGTCAGCTCATCGCCCAGTGACAGGCCAAGCTGCCCGGCCAGTTCCGCTTCCACCGATACGCCGTCTTTCTGGTTTTCATCGAACCAGGTGCCTTCAACGATCTCGTTGTCTTCAGGCAAGTCCGACATCCAGGTCAGGTTCAGTTCACGATTGAGGGCGTTTACATTTTCATCTTTGCTGACCGCCTGCTTCACAGGCTGACCGTTGAGCTCAGTGAGACGCCCGCGAACCATCGGGTAAAGCTTGTCCAGCGGCTGCCCACGCTCCTGCCAGAATGCATCGACCTCCTCTACAGCCTCCGGAGCGATGTTGATCAGAAAATGATTGGGAGCATCATCGGGCAACTGGGCCTGCCAGTCCGCCAGCAATGACGTCCGCACCAGTATCAGTGTTGCCGCCAGCATCAGCGTCATGGCAAATACGGCGATCTGGGACAGACTGGCCCGTCGGTGCCGGTACAGGCCCACCAGGGCAAGTCGCCAGGAGTTACCGCCTCCACGAACTTTACGCAGGGTCGCCACCATCAGCCAGCCCACGAGGCCCAAGGCGCCCAGCAAAAGAACAAGGCCACCGAGCAGGGAAACAACAAGGGCCAGTTCACCGGCGTACATCCAGACCAGCCCGAAGACCGCCACAATGGCGATTGCGATATCCGGCAAAGCCTCACGCCCGGTTTCACCAGGCTGGCTGCGCAATACACGCATGGCCGGAACATTCCGAAGCCGACGCACTGGCGGATAGGCAAAAGCAAACAGGGAGACCAGGGCTGTCAACAACGCAGGCACCAGGGCGGCAGGGTCGAGCTGGAAATCCACGGGACGTTCCAGCACCTCGCTCAGCATGCGGATCAGCAACCAGTAAAGCGGCATGGCGACCAACAGGCCGCCGACGATACCGGTAATGCCCCAGAGTGCCAGACGCCTCAGATACAGACCGCCAATTCCGGCGCCGCTCAGGCCCAGGGTTTTCAGCAATGCGACGGTGTCGCGCTGGGACAGGGCGTATTGCCGGCTTGCAACGGCAACCGCCACAGCAGCGAGCAGAACCGCAAGGCTGCCGCCCAGCAGCAGGAATCGCTCGGCGCGCTCAAGGGAACGGGAGAAGGTTTCACCATCCCGCACCCCTTCCCATTCATGGCTCGGCTCCATCCGGGGCTGCAGCCATTGATAGTAAGATTCCAGCGACGCTTCATCACCGGCAAACAGGTAAATATACTCGACCCGGCTGCCCTCCTGAATGACCCCGGTAGCGGAGACATCATCCACGTGCATCATCACCCGTGGCGCCAGCGCCGAGAGCCGGAAACCGCCATCGGGCTCGCGAATGAGAAGGCCGGAGACCGTCAGGTTCAGATTCCCGACTTCCAGGGACTCGCCGATTTCAACATCCAGCAGCCTGAGCAGGCGCGGGTTGATCCAGACCTCTCCAGGCCCGGGCCCCTGACTGACCAGTTCCCGGGGCCCCGTTGGCTCCCGCTGTATTTCGATATCACCCCGAAGCGGATATTCGTTACTGACGGCTTTCACCGAGACCAGCTGAAAATTATCAGCGCCCAACACCATAGTGGAAAACTCCACCATCCGGCCGGTTGCCAGCCCCTGATCAGCCGCCTCCTCCAGCCAGGAATCCGGAATCGGGCGACCATTTTCCGCTTCCAGCTGCCGATCCGCCGCCAGGAACGAACTGGCTGAGGAAACCAGGGTGCGCTGCAGCTGGCTGGCAAACAGGGCGATGGTCGCAACCGTGGCAACGGCGATGATCAGTGCGGCGAGAACGACGCGAACATCCCGTTCCCGCCAGTCCCGGCGGACCGACATGAGCTTTTGTGCAGCAGCCATCAGTGCGCCATCTCCTGAGCTGCTTCCGGTTCGGTCAGAACGCCGGCTTCAATATGGAATTGCCGATTACAGCGCGCCGCCAGGTGTTCATCATGGGTGACCATCACCAGCGTTGTGCCCTGCTCCCGGTTAAGGGCCATCAGCAGATCGGAAACTGCCTGCCCGGTTCGATTGTCGAGATTACCCGTCGGCTCATCGGCAAACAGAATCAGCGGCTCCGATGCGAACGCCCGCGCAATCGCTACCCGCTGCTGCTCACCGCCCGACAGCTGTCTTGGTGTGTGGGTCAGACGTTCGCCCAGGCCCACCCGCTCCAGCAGCTCACGCGCTCTTTTTTCCGGTGCAGTCATACCTGCAAGCTCCAGGGGCAACATAACGTTCTCGAGCGCGGTGAGCGCCGGTAAAAGCTGGAAGGACTGGAACACGAACCCGACCCGATGGGCCCGAAGCTTTGCCCGCTCGTCTTCGCTGAGCTTGCTGATCACCGACCCGTCCAGCTCGACAGTGCCCTCAGTCGGCGTATCAAGGCCGGCCAGCAGACCCAAAAGCGTGGTTTTACCGGAACCGGAGCGGCCGACAATCGCTACGGACTCTCCCCGATTGATTTCGAGAGTGACCCCCTGCAAGATCGTGAGCGTATCGGTTTCAACACTGACGCGGTGAGTCAGGTTATTTACCCGTAACATTGGGCTCTGGCTATCCGGGTTAATATTGGTCATCTGGTTCACGGAATCTCCCGATCCTGGGTCCTGAAAACGATTTAAAGGTGTATTGGTTGTCTATGCATACGGCATTGGTGTACGTCAGATCAATTCTTTTTCTTGTAGTTACCCTGCTGGCCATGCCGGTAGCGGCCAACCAGAGCACGTTGCTCATTGTCGGCGACAGCCTCAGTGCTGCCTATGGCGTGCCCTCCGAAACTGCATGGGTGCAGTTGCTGCGTAACCGGCTAGAGAGTAACGGGCTATCGGATTGGGAAGTGGTCAATGCCAGCATCAGCGGAGAAACCACCGATGGCGGCGCCCGCCGGCTGCCCGGACTTCTTGAGGAGAACGACCCTGAAGTGGTGATTATCGAGTTGGGTGGCAACGATGGCCTTCGCGGCTTTCCGCCCAACGTGATCGAATCCAATCTCGCCTCCATGATCGAAAAAGTCCAGAGTTCGGGTGCCCGGGCCGTGCTGGTGGGTATGCAGATACCACCGAACTATGGACAGCGGTATACCGAAATGTTTGCCGATATTTATCCAAAGCTGTCAGACCGCTACAACACCGCCCTGGTTCCCTTTTTTCTTGACGGCATCTACAACCAGGACGGCCTGATGCAGGACGATGGCATTCACCCCACCGAGGAAGCCCAGGCCAAACTGCTGGAAAACGTCTGGCCTGTGCTCGAACCGATCCTGCAATAAAACCGGCTCAGGTCAAACCCTGCAGGAAGGCCAAAGCCCTGCGCTCTGACCAGTAAAAACCATCTTTGGCATGCTCGACAAACCCCACATGGCCGCCCCAGCGTGGGGCTTCCAGGCGCACATGAGCACCAAGCTGCCGCCGGGACTCCGGAAAGCACTGCGGCGACAGGAACGGATCATCGGCGGCATTCACCATCAGCGCAGGCACCCTCACATCCCGCATCCGCCCCAGTGCCGAACACCGGGCCCAATAATCCCGGGCATCGCGGAAGCCGTGTAGGGGCGCAGTGTAACGATCATCAAATTCGTGAAAGCTGCGGATGGCATCGAACCCTGAAACATCGATGAGGTCCGGAAACCTTTCCGCTTTTGCCTCCATTTTCACTTTAAGGTCCCGAAGAAAGCGCTGCATGTAAATTTTTCGGCTGGGTAGCGCCAGCATATCGGCGCTGCCGGCCAGGTCACAGGGAACCGAATAGGCAACCGCCCCGCAGATCCGGCTGTCCACCTGCTCACCCTGCTCCCCCAGGTAAAGCAACGTCAGATTTCCGCCCATACTGAATCCCGACAGAAACAGGGTGTCGTAGGTACCTGACAAACCATGATTGACCACCAGGCCGAGATCCCCAGTGGCGCCGCTGTGGTAAAACCTTGGCTGTCGGTTCATCACACCGCCACAGGAGCGGAAATTCCAGGCCAGAACGTCCCACCCCTCCCGTAACAGGGCACGGGTGAGGCCAAGCACATAGGGCCGGCGACTGTGACCTTCCAGACCGTGAGACACGATGGCCAGCCGGTCACTGCCCTGCCGGTACCAGTCCAGGTGCAGTTCGTCGTCATCCGGTGTGTTAATAGTTTCCGGTTCCGGATCCACCATCGGCACTTTTCGAAACAGCGTGGGCCAGACAGACTGGACGTGGCCATTGCGCAACCAGGGTGGAGGACGGTAGTGAAGGGTCCTGCTTTCGTACAATTTTTAGCCTTTCATATCAGGGGGTTGACCCCGTAAACCAAAGCGCTTAATATGCGCGCCACTTGATGCTGTTCCCCGATAGCTCAGTTGGTAGAGCAACGGACTGTTAATCCGTTTGTCGCTGGTTCGAGCCCAGCTCGGGGAGCCACTTATTCCGAAATGCCGCTGTTTCTTACGAACCAGCGGCATTTTTCGTTTCCGACCTCAGAAAACCTGTTCGCGCTGCATGAATTCAGTCAGTACGCGGAACAGTGTGAAACCATCCTCGGTGCCAATCAGTTCCCGAATGGAGTGCATACCGAACTGGGGCACACCAATATCCAGTGTCGTCACACCCAGATTTCCCGCCGTCAGCGGCCCGATGGTACTGCCACAGCCCATATCGCTGCGAACCACGAACGTCTGGTACGGCAAACCCAGCTCGTCACTGATGTGACGGTAGACTGCTGCTGAACGACTGTTGGTGGCGTATCGCTGATTGTGGTTAACCTTGATCACTGGCCCCTGGTTGAGAATCGGGCCATGATTCTCATCATGTTTATCCATGTAGTTCGGGTGAATACCGTGGGCATTGTCCGCCGAGATCATCATCGAGCGGGCAATGGCGCGAGCCTTGCCATCGCCGGCCCAGCGGTCGAGTACCGCCGTCAGGAACGGGCCCTGGGCGCCCTCGGCCGACATACTGCCAACCTCTTCGTGGTCGTTGCAGACCAACAGCGCGGCCTCGTCACCGGAGGCCTTCAGCAAGGACTGCAGGCCTACGTAACAACTCAGCAGGTTGTCGAGCCGTGCCGACGCAATGAAATCATCGCGCAAACCGACAAACGACGCCTCACGGGCATCGTAGAAGCTCAGCTCGTAGCCGAGAACCTTGCGGGCACTGATTCCGGATTCGGTTCGGATCTGTTGTGACAGCAGATCCACGAAGCTGGTCGTATCGCTCTCTGGAACCTGCATCAAAACCGGTGGCAGGTCGGTCTGGGGATTCACGGTGCGATTGCTGTTGGCTTCGCGATCAAGATGGATAGCCAGACTGGGAATGAATGCCACCGGCTTACGGAAATCCACCAGGGTGTCCCGTACCTTGCCGTCTTCGTCCAGCACCGTCACCCGACCGGCCAGGGAAAGGTCACGGTCGAACCAGGGATTCAGTAACACACCGCCGTACACCTCGACACCCAACTGGAAAAAGCCCTTGCGGCGAAGCTCCGGGTTAGGCTTGACCTTCAGGCAGGGGCTGTCGGTATGAGCACCCACCATCCTGATGCCCGAGGAGGTGACCTCTTTGCTGCCGGTTCGGAAGGCGACGATGGAGGAGCCGTTGCGGACAACGTAATAGCCCTGATTGCTCACCAGCGACCAGTCTTCCCGCTCGTCCAGTTCCTGAAACCCGGCTGCACTGAGCCGTTGCTTCATGGTGTCGACCGCATGCCAGGGTGTGGGGGAAGTGTTCAGAAACTTCAATAAATCTTTGTTAAATTCAGCGTGTTCCATGATGTCCCTGATTAAAAGATAATTGCGCCAACAGTATGGCATGAAGCCGTAAGGCCTCATACTGGATCAACGGACATTCCCTATAACCGGGTCACAAATCAACCATCACCGGGAGCCCAACGTGCCTGCACCGAGATTTCTCGACATTGAATACTGCCAGACCGACGACGCGCTGTTTCCCACCGCCATGGCCTGGTCGCTGGAAGACGGCCGAATGAAAACCGTGGTCATCGCCCCTTCCGACGACTGGCTCCCGGAAGACGGCGATCTGGGTGATGTTGATCTTCTCTATCTTGAAGAACAGGGCGTGCCACTCATCGAACTGGCCCGGGAACTACACCAGGACCTGCCAGACCAGACGGTGTTCGTGGACGGCCTTGATCCCGACGAGGTTCTCATAGACCTGATCTTCACAGCCGTGGCACAGGAGGCCCCGTTTGAAATTGCTCCCATCAGTGAGCTGATCACGGGCCTGGACAGCGAAACCCTGGAAGATCGTCGGCGCCAGCTCCTGTTCGAGGAGGGCCTGGAACCACAACTGCCTGAAAATGGCGTCTATGCCCTGCTGCTGATGGCTCGGGAAGAAGGCCTGTTCGACGAGGATTGAGAAACAGCAGGAATTGACAGGGGGAAGTGTGACACGGGTCGACGTAACAAACGGTTACACGAGGCAGAATCAGCCCGTATTCGCCTACGTCAGGAAGCCCGATAACAATGAACAAGGTTGTGCGAACGCCCCTCATCTGTCCGCTTGTCCCTGCCCTGCTTCTCGCATCCCAGGCCGCCCTGGCCCAGGAAACGCCAAGGGCCGACAAACACTACATCGGTCTGCTGGCAACCACCTACAACCACCGCACCATCGGTGAAAACACCAAGGAAACCGCCTGGGGCACCGGCGGAACCCTGGTGTTAGGTGGCCATATCACCGATCTGTTCCACGCCGAGCTTCGGGCCGGCGGCGGCTTCAAAGATGCCGAAGTTCCGAACAGTGACCTCACGCTGAGCGTTGACTACTACGCCAGCTGGTATATCGGGCTGCACTACCCCGTCACCGACTACGCCAATGTTTACGGCCAGTTTGGCTTTTCCTATATCCAGGGTGAGGGAGAGATCAGCGACCCGGCGAATGACCGCAACAACCCCTTTCTGGACCTGGAAGGGGAGTTTCCGGACAGCGGCTTCAGCGTCAGTTGGATTGCCGGCCTGGACTTCGAAGTAATGGACGACACCTTTCTGGTGTTCGAGGGTGGAAAGCTCTTCGAAGACACCGCTACGGATGTGAATACCTTCCAGTTCTCCGGCGGCGTGCGCTACGAATTCTAGAAAGTAGGTCGGATTAGCGAAGCGTAAACCGACCTACCGTTCAGAACCCGTTACGCCTTGTGGCGAATATGCCAGCACCGGTGGATCCTTGCGTTGCGCTGAAAATCCTTGTCCAGAGTATCCCGGGTAACCTCGACAACCTCGAACTCGCTCTCAAGGGCCTCGTCCAGCTTGAAGCGTCGGAAATTATTGGAAAAGATCAGCAACCCATCGGAACTCAGCCGCGCCATC
>JAWWAT010000042.1:0-13750 GCA_033721635.1 Marinobacter sp.
GCTGGTTGGGGTCGTTCTGACAGGTGGAGAAGATCACTGGGGTTCGGCGAAGATGCCCGAAATGGATGAACGACCTGAGGTCAGCGAAGAAGAGGCAAAAAAACTGGTTAACTGGATACTGGACATGCGATCTGAATAAGCAAGAGGCCCGGGGACTCAAGAGAAGGCTCCGTTCGAACCCGAGAGGGCCTTCTCACCCTGCCAATCGGCCAATAAAAAACCCCAGCATTTCTGCTGGGGTTTTATATTGGCGGAGAGGGAGGGATTCGAACCCTCGAAACGCTATTAACGTTTACACACTTTCCAGGCGTGCGCCTTCAGCCACTCGGCCACCTCTCCAATAAACTGTTTCAAATCAGCGATGTCGTCGCTCATTTGAGGGCGCAAACTTTAATGGTTTTATCGGCGGTTGGCAACTCTCTGGGGAAAAATCGTTGAAAAAATTACTGCCTGGGCGGTTTTGTGTTTACCGGTTGAACAGATTCAGGACTATCGTTAATACAATGCTGACGATCACCATAGATGTGATGGGTATAAACACCCGGCTACCTTCCGAGCGTATATTAATGTCGCCGGGCAGTTTCCCGAACCAGTTCAGGAGACTGGGTGCGAAATGGAGGATTGCCCCCACGAGAATCAGTATGATGCCGGCAACAACGAACCAGCGGGCCATGGATGAGTTCCTCTGGTAACCAAATTTCTCAGAGCTAAAGAGAGAATAGCAATGCTGATGAAAGCCGAGCAATCGACACTGCTGCTCATCGACGTGCAGGAAAAGCTGATGCCTGCCATCAGCCATGGCGATGAAGTGGTGGACCGGTGCATCGTTCTGGCAACCATAGCCGGGCTTATGCAGGTTCCCGTGCTGGGCACCGAGCAGCTGCCGGACAAGCTGGGGCATAATGTTGAAGCCGTCAGGGAGCTGTGTGACCAGACCCTGGCCAAGCACCATTTCGATGCCTGCCCCGATGGCCTCGTCGATCAGTTGCCCGAGGGCCGACAGCACATTGTAATCGGCGGTTGCGAGACCCATGTCTGCATGATGCAGACCGCTCTGAGCCTGCTTGATGCTGGTTACAAGGTCTGGGTTGTGGCGGATGCTACTGGCTCACGCAACGAGTTTGACCGGGACGTCGCTCTGGATCGCCTGAACGAGAGCGGTGCCAGGATAGTCACGCTTGAGATGGTGGCGTTCGAGTGGATGCGCCATTGCAAGCATCCGCAATTCCGGAACATCCAGGCCCTGATCAAATAAAGGCATCCGCTCGACGGACGCGCACGTAAACAGACGCTTCAATCACTGGCGGTTTTGAGGTTCGAAATGCTCAACATGGACTTTTCCCAAAAGGTGGTTATTCGCACCGCCGAGCAGGAGTGGGTTTCCAGCCCCGCTGGTGGGGTTCTCAGAAAGCCCCTGGCCAGAGAAGAGGCGGAACGCGGCCATGCAACCAGCGTGGTCCGTTATGAACCTGGCGCCTCCTTCAAACGGCACGAGCACCCCCTGGGGGAGGAAATCCTGGTGCTGGAAGGGGTATTTTCCGATGAAACCGGCGATTTCCCCGCCGGTACCTACTTACGCAATCCGCCAGGCAGCGGTCACGCCCCTTTTAGTAAAGACGGCTGCACATTGCTGGTAAAGCTGCATCAGTTCGATGAGCGCGACAGGTCAACCGTACGCATAGATACGCGCAACACGCCCTGGCTGCCCGGTATCGGCGGGCTTGAGGTGATGCCTCTGCACGAGTTCGAGCACGAGCATGTGGCGCTGGTGAAGTGGCCTGCTAATGAAGTGTTCCAGCCTCACCGGCACTTCGGGGGCGAGGAGATTTTCGTCCTATCGGGAGAGTTTTGCGATGAGCATGGCCGTTACCCGGAAGGCACCTGGATTCGGAGCCCGCACCTGAGCGAGCATCACCCGTTTGTGGATGAGGAGACCATCATCTGGGTCAAAACCGGCCATTTGCCAGTGGCGGTTCCATAAAAAAGGGCCCCGAAGGGCCCTGAAGTGGCTAAGAGATCGCTGTGTGTTGCCAGTTCTGCCTGCTGAAAGCGTCGTTGCTTGCGCCTTCAGAAACCGGGCTGAAGAGAGTCTCTTCATCCGCGGGCACTGCAAATACGTGATAGGCCTCAGGGCCGAATGGGTCCAGTGCTGTATCGAGGTGCTCGAAGTTGTCGGGCACGGGCTCTCCCGAGAAAGCGACCCGGAACTGCCGCTCAAGGGTGGGAGTGGTAACGTTCAGGGGCTGCTCTACCCAAAGGTAAACGGCCTTGTGGGGCACAATGTACTCGCTGCGCACCACCCTGTAACCCTCTTTGAGCGTGAGCGTGGTCGGCTCTTTGCCCGGTTCCAGACGGAATTTGTGGATGGTTTTCATTGCTGCTGCTCCTCTTTGGGTTGCTGCCTTCACAACGCCATGATGGACAGGAACAGAGTTCGATAAAATAAGCTTTTGTGATCTTAAAACATCGATTAATTCGATGCTTTTAGGCTTCCCTGCTGCTCTCGTGAGCCTCAACAATCGCTCGAACGCCTTCGTGGGCGGTTTTTCGGCCCCGGGTGATGGCAAACAGTTCGTCCATGACCTCGTCGATTGAGGCAATCTGTTCGACCTCGTACTGGCGACAGACCTCTTCACGGATTGCTGTTGGCGCTGCAAAAACACCGTAGCCCTGGCTGCCGAACACTTTTATCAGGGCACTATCATCGACCCGCGCAACGAGTTTCATTCGAACCCCGTTCAGTGAGAACCAGTTCATCAGTCGCTCGAAATAAGGCGCATCGGTGGCGTTGGCCAGCAGCGGTTGACCATTCAGGGACTCCGGAAACCCCTTTTTCATCCGTTTCGCCAGATCCGGTGCCGCAAACAGGCTCATGCTGGATCCCTCAAGAGGGTGTACGGTGAGATGACCCTCTTCCTGCAGCTTCGGCATGCGGTCTGTCAGCACCAGGTCCAGCTCCTTGCGTTTCAGCCTCAGCACCAGATCCTCGGTTCGGCCTGTCTGGCACTCGAGCTGAACAGAGCGTTCGCCCGCCATGGCCGGCTGAAGCAGATAGTAGGCAATCAGTTTGTGAATCGAAGCGGATACGCCGGCGCGCAGCGTCAGCGGACGTTCCGAGGGATCAAGCCGAAGGGTTTCAGCGAGTTCGCCCGTCAGGGCAAAAATGTCATCGGCGTACCCGAGGATCAGTCGGCCAAGGTCGGTCAGGATCAACTTTCGCCTTTCCCGGGAAAACAGCCGACCACCTACGGAGGCTTCAAAGGTTGCCAACTGGCCGCTGAGCGTCTGCGGCGCCAGTTCCAGGACCTCGCTGGCGCGGGCGATCGAGCCCTCCCGGCTGATCACCCAGAAATAGTACAGGTGACGAAGATTCAGCTGTTCCATTGCTTTGCCCTACCCCGCATCAGGATGGCCGGGGGATCTTGAGAATCTCGCCAAAGGTGACATATTCGCTACCTCCGAGACGGCCAATCGGGTCAATGGCAGCGCCATCGAAGGTCAGACGGTTCTTGTCATCGTAGCGCGCAGCCTCATCGGACACCCAGACCCGGGTAACCTTCCCGAATACAAGCGACTGTGGCCCGGCTCCGATTTCCTTGATGTCATAGAGTTCACAGGCAAAAGCCACATGGCAGTCCTTGAGGCGCGGCAAGCTCGCCCCCTCGAACTCCACCAGCTCCAGATCAAGATTTTCAAGCTCGGATTCGCCATGAGGCAGCGTGCGAGAGGATTCAGTGACCGCCGCGGCGAGATCCCGGTGCGCGATATGAACGACAAACTGCTTCCTCGACTCGATGTTTACCCGCGTATCCTTGAAAACGCCCTCCACCGGCTTTTTGCCCACGGAAATCATCAGCAAAGGTGGATTACTGGTGATGGGCGTGAAAAACGAGAACGGAGCCAGATTGAAATCCCCGTCCGGATTCTCACTCAGCACCCAGGCAACGGGACGGGGAATAACGGTCTGGGTCAGGATATGGTAGGCATCCTTCGGATCCATTCCTTCAAAATCTATAAGCATCAATCTCTCCCATTAACGGCGGGTTCGGGCGCGCGGTCCCGCAACAGCCACAGCGTCATCAACAACCCGTGAAGTATCAGGAAGGGAACAGCAACCATGACAAGGCCGCCCCAGCCGAGCCAGCTCAGAATGGCGCCTGCAGACAGCGCGGCGGTGGCCTGGGACCCAAAGACCATGATGTCGTTCAGGCCCTGGACACGGAAGCGTTCTGCATCCTGATAACCTCGGGGCAAAAGCGTTGTGCCGCCAACAAACAGAAAATTCCAACCGATACCAAGCAACAACAGGGCGGAGAGGTAATGGTGAAAACTCACGCCACTGGCGGCCAGAGCAATACAACCCAGATAGGCCAGTAACCCCCCACCCATCATCAGCGGTATGCCCACAACGCGGGTAAGCCAACCGCTGATCAGCGAGGGCAGGTACATGGCCATGATGTGCAGCTGTATTACGCGCTTGGCGTCGTCCAGGTCATGCCCCGCCATCTCGGTCATGCTCAATGGCGTTGCCGTCATGATGAAACTCATTACCGCATAGCCAATGGCGGCAGAACTGATAGCGGCCCAGACCAGTGGATTCGACAGAATTTCCCGTAGAGGCCGCCCACCCCCTGGCCGTGACTCCTGCACCCGCTCGGAGCCTGCCCGATAACCGGCACCCAGAATCAGCAGAGCTGCGCCCTGCACTGCTGCCAGGCCGAGCCAACTGATCAGGAACGGATACTGCTCCGCGGCGCCGCTGCCCAGGCCCGCCACTTCCGGCCCGAGCCAGGCCGCCACCAGGCCACCCAGCAGCACACGAGCGGCGGCAGAACCAGCCATACCCGGTGCCACGGACTCCATGGCAGCAAACCGGTATTGGTGAACGACAGCAAGACCGGCACCGCCAACGACCGCCGCAATACACAGCAGTGAAAACAGACCGGACCAGGACGCCAGCGCCCCAAGAAGGCCTGCCAGAATACCCATGATCGCGCCCAGCAGCATCACACGCTTGCGCCCGATGCGTTCCATCAACCAGGTAGCCGGTTTGATGGCGAGCACGGTGCCAACTACAACCAGCCCCACTGGGAGCGTTGCGTATTCCGGAGCCGGAGCAAGCATTCGGCCCTGGATGCTGCCAATAAATACAATGAAGGGCGCTGTACACATGGCCAGCGCCTGGGCGGCAACCAGGACCCAGACATTGAGCGGCATGGGTTACTTTTTCCTGTAGATGATGCCGGGATGGCACTGCACCATCTCGTAGAGGTGGGGCAAGCCGTTCAACGACTCGGAGGCCCCCAGAACCAGATAACCGCCCGGATTCAGGGTGGCGTGCATCCGGGTAAGAATGTCCTTTTTCAGATCCGCAGAGAAATAGATCAGAACATTACGGCACATCACGATATCAAACTTGCCGAGCATGTAACGCTCAAGCAGGTTCAATTCCTTGAACTCCACCATGCTCTTGATCTGCGGCTTGATCTGCCAGCCGCCGTTAAGGGATGGTGTGAAGAACTGCTTTTGACGTTCCGGTGAAAGCCCCCGGCCAATGGCGATCATTTCGTATTCGCCCTTGCGGGCGACTTCCAGAACGCTTTTGGAAATATCCGTCGCAGTGATTTTTACGTCCCGGATCTTTCCGGGCCGGGTCCTGCGAAACTCTTCCACGATCATGGCGATGGAGTATGGTTCCTGCCCCGTTGAGCAGGCTGCAGACCAGATTCGAAGAGGCTGGCCCGACTTGCGTTCAGCGAACTCGGGAAGCAGCTTTTCCTGAAGTATCCGGAAAGGGTGATTGTCACGGAACCACAGTGTTTCGTTGGTTGTCATCGCATCTATGACAACTTCCTTGAGGCCGCCCCGGCCGGGACGCTTGAGCCGCTCAAGGAGTTCTCCCAGGGTGCTCATACTGTTCTCTTCGAGAATCCGGCGCAACCTGCTCTTTACCAGGTACTGTTTGTTGTCACCCAGTAAAATCCCACAGGCATCCTGCAGGAACGATTTGAAGGCTTCATATTCCTGTGGCGTTATTTCCGCTTTCATTGGGTCTCTGTTCTGAGTGAATCTTTGAGCGGCAGCATCAACCCTGGTCGATGATCTCCATCACCCGCTCTGCCAGCTCGTCCGGACTGAACTTTGCCATAAAATCGTCAGCTCCGACCTTTTTCACCATGGCCTGGTTGAACACACCGCTAAGTGAGGTGTGGAGCATAACAAACATATCTGCCAGGGCCGGGTCGCCTTTCACCTTGGTGACCAGGGTATAGCCATCCATTTCGGGCATCTCGACGTCGGAGATGATCAATGAGAAATGATCCCGAGCCTTCGACCCGTCGGAGGTCACTTCCTTCAGGTGCTCGAACGCCTGCTTGCCGTCGTTCTTTGTGACCACTTCCATACCGATGGCTGTGAGACAACGTTCTATCTGCCTGCGGGCAACGGTGGAATCGTCCACCACCAGAACCGGAAGGTGTCCGGGCACCCGATCGGCACTCTTGCTCAGAACGGCCTCGGTAACATCCTCCCCGAGCGGAGAAACTTCTGCAAGAATCTTCTCTACATCTATGATTTCGACCAGCTTATCATCGATCTTGGTAACGGCGGTAAGGTACACATCCCGGCCTGCGCCCTTCGGGGGAGGCAGAATGTCCTCCCAGTTCATGTTCATGATCCGGTCGACGCCGGTCACCAGGAAACCCTGTGTCTTGCGGTTGTACTCGGTGATGATGACAAAGCTGGTCGCCAGTTCTTCCTGGGGAATGCCCGGCAAACCAATAGCCATGCTCAGGTCAATAATGGGGATAGTCTCGCCGCGGCTGTGGGCAACACCACGCACAACCGGCCGGCTGTTTGGCAATGATGACAGTTTCGGGCACTGCAGGACCTCTTTCACCTTAAAGACGTTTATCCCGTAGATTTGCCGACCTCTGAGTCGGAAAAGAAGGAGTTCAAGGCGATTCTGCCCCACCAACTGGGTTCGCTGGTTAACACTGTCCAATACCCCTGCCATTTTAATTCTCCTGGCCTGCCGGACTTACAACGGCATATATCTTGCTGGTCACTGAATAATAGCGTGATCGACGGAAACCCGTCATATCAGCGGCGGATTAGCCAATTTAACGGCCACTGTCACCGAATCCTTAGCGCGATTCGGGCTTCTCTGCCCTGTTGTTGACAGCATAGGACAAACTGATACGTATGCGCATCACCAATTTCGCCCTAGTACTGCTAATGTCTGGCCTGAGCAGCCCGCTCCTGGCTGAGACCACTGCTGAACAGATTCGCAAGGCGACCGTGGACTTTCTCGACCGTTTCGCCTCTGAACAGGCCGAAGAAGGCTATACGGTCTCCTTCGAGCCTGGCTCGATCGACAACCGACTGGCACTTGCTGAATGCGAACAGCCTTTAAGTGTCGAATTCAGCGGCGACCCATGGAAAAGTACAAGTCCTTCGATGCTGGTAGCCTGTGAAGGGACACGGCCATGGCGGATGTTCGTGACTGCTTCGGTTTCTATCCATGGGCCTGCCCTGGTCGCCGCCAGGCCGCTGGCGCGGGGCGAACGGATTACCAAGGACCTGCTGACCAGTCAGTCGGTTGAAATCAATGCCTCCAGACGCGGTGTCATTACCGCCACGGACCAGGCCATTGGCATGCAGGTGCGTCGGGGAATCAACGCCGGTTCGCTGATTACGCCGGACATGCTCTCTGCCCCGAATGCGGTAGAACGGGGTGACCATGTTATCATCACCGCCAAAGCGGGCGGCTTTTCAGTAAGTTCCCGGGGCAAGGCTCTGGCAAGCGCGAGCGTTGGCGAACAGATTCTGGTAGAAAATCTGAGATCATCTCGCACCATCAAAGCGAGCGTAGTTGCGCCCGGCAAAGTGGAAATTCCGATGTAGCCCAGGCTCGGCAGGAGCTTGCCGGCGCGGCAAAACTCTGCCGCAACTCTCTGCCGTACCCCGGCAGTAAAAACAGACGAAAAAACTACTGAAAATTACTAAAGGTTTTCTCGGCGCCGCCGTTAAGAAGACATAAACTCGAGTAAGCGCTGCAATTTCGTGGCGCGACAGGCAAGCAGGTACAGATATGTCAGTTGACTTAAATGGAATTGGCCCCGGCCAGGTCAACACCCAGAGAACCACGGCCGACAAGAGCTCCGGCACCCAGAATTCCCAGCCGGCAACTAACGAACAGGCGAAAACCCAGGCCCAGGGGGCCCGGGGTGAGAACGTAAGTCTGAGCAATCAGGCCAAGAATCTGAAACAGCTCGAACAGAAGCTGGGCGATTATCCGGAAATGGATGACGACCGCATTGAGCAGATTCGCTCCGCCCTGGAAAATGGCACCTACAAAATCGATGCCGAGAAACTGGCCCAGAAAATGCTTGAAATGGATGAAAGCATTTTCGGGTGAGTAGACCATGGCCGCAATTGATGATCTGAAAACTCTTCTTTCCCAGGATATCAGCCAGCTGGACACACTGGCTGACATTCTCGGAAGGGAAAAGACCTGCCTCGCAAATTCCGACCTCCGCCAGCTGGAAGCTCTGACCAAAGAGAAGAACGATCTGCTGGGTGCCGTTCGGGAACGCGCCAAACAGAAGATCCGGACACTGGTGCAGATGGGATACCGCCCCGAGAGTGGTGAGCCCTCCCGTTTCATTCGCAGTGCCGGCTTTTCTGAACTTTTCCAGCTCTGGCAGGAAGCGGACCAGAAGCTTCGAGCCTGTCAGACGTTGAATCAGACCAATGGTCGCGTGATTAGCCATCTCCAGAAGCGCCTGTCGAAACTCACCGACATTTTCCGTGGCGCCACCGGCCAGCAAAAGCTTTACGGTGCTCAGGGGCAACAGACCACCGTCTCAAGCAGCACGGTCCTCGCCAGCGCCTGATCAGGACCCCGGCGGACCACGACGGCAGAGAATCACCGGGTGTAAATGGTCATCTGTGAGTCCGGGTGAAACCGGATGTCGTGGATGCTCACGTTACCCATTGACGCTCCCTGGCTGCCGTTGACCCGGATGTTGTCCATCCGGATTTCCTCGATACGCTCAGGGAACGCCAGCATCAAGGCTCCATCCTCCCTGGCCCGGTAACGGGGCTCCCCCTCACGGTAGTGCACACCAGAAATGGTCAGGTCTGAATCCAGAAAGTTCAGAACCGGCACGAAAATGTTGGCGGTAAGCTTCAGGCCCTCAATCACATCAGCCGACTCGTCGCCTCCCTGCTCGGCGTTGCCCGTGGGATTCTCCGCCATGCTGCTGACAATACCGATCCGCTGCAGCAGGGTCGGATCTCCCTGACCTGAAACGGCGGCCAGCTCAGTCTCGTTCAAGGGAGTGAGATTGCCTCTGTCATAGAGTTCCCCGGCTTCCAGCGCCGACTGTGACGCTTCGGCCGAGTTACTCGCCGCGAAGGTAACCAGAGGCTGGAAGGGCAAAGTCACCACTGTGACAAGGGCTGCCGCGTTGCGGTAACGGGATTGGTGCTTGAGAACCCGGTGCAGTTCCTTTTCGCTGATCCACCCGGCCTGGATGAACACCTCACCCAGGCGCTGCCCGGTTTCACGCTGAAGCCGCAGCCCCTCATCCACCTGTCCTTCAGACAGATAGCCACGATTGATAAGCAGTCGCCCAAGACGTGATTTCTCTTCAAATCCCTGACGGATTCTCACCCAGTGTCTCCTTTTAAACAGTGAAAACCGTACAACCCGGCCCGGCCAATGTGACGCATGAATTCCGATACCCGGAAGGTTAGCCGATCACAACCCCCAGTACGCAGATACAGTCACCGTTTTACCATCACCTTCTGGTAAGATCTGGCACCTGGTAACAGAATTCGCTGAATTGTCGCAGGAAAAGCACCTGCGAATAACACAGAGAGCCGCTGCAAATGACAAACAAGGTAAAACCCCTGAAAACTGTGACCCCCGTCCTGCTCCTGGCCCTCGCCTTACTGATGCCGACCGCCCCGGCACTGGCCCAGGGCAATGAGCAGTCCGCCAGCGAACCGCTGCCAATGGTTCGCATGGTGACCAGCGAGGGCGCTATTGAACTGCAGCTTCGCCCTGATGTCGCCCCGGATACGGTTGCGAATTTCCTGCAGTACGCCCGGGATGGTTTCTTCGACGGCACCATCTTCCATCGCGTTATCCCCGGGTTCATGATCCAGGGCGGTGGCTTTACCGAGGATCTGTCCCGCAAATCGACCCGGGCACCCGTTCGCAATGAGGCAACGAAAACGCTGCCCAACCTCCGTGGAACCATTGCCATGGCTCGGACCAGCGCGCCGGATTCGGCAACGTCCCAGTTCTTTATCAACCTCTCGGACAATTCATTCCTGAACGCCGGCGTCCGCGGCCCGGGCTATGCGGTCTTTGGCAAGGTTACGCAGGGTATGGGTGTTGTCGACGCCATCGCGCGCAAGCAGACCACCCGGAAACAAGGCATGGCTGACGTGCCGGTTGAACCGGTGATCATCGAAGCCGTTACCGTGGTCGAGTCCGAAGGCTGACACCGTGAACCGGCCACCTCTGCCCCCGGCGATCGAGGCCGCTGAACTTGCCTGGCTCGATGGGGTTCCGGAATCGAAGCGGTTTGGCGATGTTTACTTCAGCCGAGAGAATGGCCTGGAGGAAACTCGCCACGTTTTTCTGCACCACAACCAACTGCCGGAGCGTTTCTCGCGGATTCCCGAGGGCGGGAGTTTCGTTATCGCCGAAAACGGCTTCGGGACCGGCCTGAACTTTCTGGCAGCCTGGCAGGCCTGGCAGGAATGCACGCCGGCCGAAACGGCTACTCTGCACTTTGTCTCCGTGGAGCGTTTCCCGCTGACGCGGGAAGACCTTGCCCGGGCCCTGACTTCGTGGCCGGAACTGAAAACGCTGGCTGACGAGCTGCTGCTGAATTATCCGCCGCTGGTGCGCGGGGTTCACAGGCTTGTCCTGGCCGGTGGGCAGGTTCGGCTAACGCTGTTCTTCGGCGACATCAATGACGCCTGGCAATCCCTGGACTTTCAGGCCGACGCCTGGTTTCTGGACGGGTTTGCCCCTGCCCGCAATCCGGATATGTGGCTGGAGAACACTCTCGGCCAGGTTCGGGCCCACAGCAAGCCGGGCACAACCCTGGCGACTTTCACATCGGTCGGCCGGATCCGTCGCGCCCTGATGGAAGCCGGATTCCGCATGGAAAAAACCTCTGGATACGGCCGCAAGCGGGAAATGCTGAAAGGCATCCTGGAGGCGGAGGAACCGGTTGAAACCAATAGCCCCGGGACCATCGCCATCATTGGTGCGGGCATTGCGGGCTGTACCCTGGCCCGGAATCTCGCGGAGCGGGGCCACCCGGTGACGCTTGTCGACACCCATGGGCCGGGAGCCGGAGCTTCCGGAAATGCCCAGGGCGCTCTGTATGTGAAGCTTGGGGTGGAGTTCAATGACCAGAGCGAACTGGCCCTGACATCCCTGACCTTTGCCCAGCGTTTTTACCGCCACTGGCGCGGCCAGTTCTGGCACCCGACCGGACTGCTTCAACTGGCCCACAGCGCACAGGAAGAAGACCGACAGGCGAGATTCCTTCAGCGCAACGACTATCCCCAGGATATTCTGCGCCCCGTAGACCGTGAGCAGGCCAGCGCCCTTGCAGGCGTGCCGACTCAAACCGGCGGGCTCTGGTTTCCCCACAGTGGTTGGCTCGAACCCGGGAATCTGTGCAAAAGCCTGACAGACCACCCCCTGATCTCCACAATGTTCGGTGACGAAGTCAGCCGGCTAGTGCCCCACAATGGGCAGTGGCACATATCCACGGAGGAAGGATCCTCCATCGTGGCCGACCGCGTGGTCATCTGCTCAGGACACCTCAGTCCCGAGCTTATTCCGGCGAGTGATCGTTTCCGGTTGAAAGCCATACGTGGCCAGGTTACCCATCTGCCGGCAAAAGCCGTCATCTCCCCAAAGACGGTGATCTGTGGCAATCGGTATCTGAATCCGGCCCTCGGCGATATCGCCGTAACCGGCGCCACCTTTGACCTTCGGGATGATAACCCGGCTGCCACGAGCGCAAGCCATGACGAAAACATCCGCGAACTCGGCTCAATGCTGCCTTGTGTTTTTAATGGTGAAGACGGTGAACCCAGCGGCGACGATCTGGGGGGCCGGGTGGCCTTTCGCTGCACCACCCATGACTACCAGCCCGTTGCAGGCCCGCTATTCAACGGCGAAGATCCCTCTATGGAAAGCCTTTTCCTGTTTACCGGCCTTGGCAGCAAAGGCCTGACCTATGCACCGCTGCTGGCCGAGTATCTGGCCGACCAACTGACCGGCCAGCCTGCCTGTCTTCCCGCGAACCTGGCCAGACGTCTGGAAACCCGGAGGCTTTACCGGAACGAGACGGCGGTTTCCGACTAAACTACCACTGAAGTTTCCGGTCATACTGCCGATAACCTCTGAAATAGTGGCATAGTCACGGAGAGAACCCATGTCCATTCATGTCAGCGAACCCGGCCGCCCGGTCGGAACCCGCCTACCGGAAACGTTCCGGGCAAGGCCCGTTGGCGACGTCACCGAGCTGGCAGAAATCCAGGCAACCAACCCCGGCAGAAGCGAAGCAACGGACGCCGAGTTTCAACAGGCGGCCAATGCTGGTCGATATAAAGCGCTGGAAGAGTATGGTGCCGCGGCAGCCGGCGAGCGCCGCGAAGACCGGCCTTACCTGCCAGTGTCCAGTATTTTATCCCCGGCGCTGTACTCTGTGCAGGCCTCGGCAACCATTTCAGAAGCACTGACAGTGATGGATAATCACCAGGTGCATCACCTGGTCATCATGGCTGAAAACAACGTGGCCGGGCTTGTTGATCTGCGGTGGCTCCTTGGCTGGCTTCACGAGCACGAGGCCAATGCCATGAGCCAGAGCCTGGTTCACATTGAGCTTCCCGCCTTCCTGACAGCCTCTCCCGAGACGGATGCCCACCAGTTGGCCAGACTGATGCTGGCCCATCAGCTCAACGCTGCCCTGGTGGTTGATGCGAAGGGCACAGCCGCAGGCATCGTGACCAGCACAGACTACCTGAGGCTATACGCCAGCGCGGGTCGCCATCAGGGAACCGTTTAGCCACTGGTTCAGTTCAAGGGCGTCAGTAGTTGCCCTTCGGGGCTGAAAAGAAGCACGGACCAGTCATTGCCGATTTGGCTTAACGCCGCTATCTCGTCATCCCGGTAGTTTTCGAGATCAAGTATCGCCGAGTTATCCACGGCAAGCTGATAGCGCCAGTTGTTTCTGAAATCGGCACCTTCATCCTCCGTTTCCCGAACCAGCGATACCCGGGCAATGATGCCCTGATCCATGCCGGACACAACGCCTTCGCTGGCAAAATCGCCGTCGGTGGTTCCCGCAACAACCATATCGCCGTCAAAGTCTGTCAATCCCTGAAGGGCTTCAGCGGCCTGATCGTTTTCATCATTCAAAGAGAACGCTCGACTCACGACGCCTGAAGAGGAATAACCCAGCAGAAAGCCAGCGGTGCTGGAGAGCGGCTCTCGTTCCAGCTCAGGATCCTCGTCGCCCTGCTCCAGCACGGAGTATAAGCCGTCACTGGCGCCGATCAGCCAGAGCGTGCTGCCCTGAAACACCCCGCCGGCGATCGGCTCGTCAGCAGTAGTGCCGACCTGGTTGACACTCAGTTGGCTGGTTGCGCCGGACGCGTTGAAGAAGAAGGCGTCAACTCCACCAATAACTTCAGCACCTTCCAC
>JAWWAT010000043.1:0-13682 GCA_033721635.1 Marinobacter sp.
CTTCTCCCGGATAGCCGCCACGGTTGACGGGCTGCTTTCCCGGTAGTGCACCCCCGTGCCAGGCAGATCCACCGTGTGGAAAAGGTGCTCGGGAAACGCTTCCCGCAGGCGAGACGGAAAATCTCCCCAGTGCGCGTGTTCCCGAGTGAGCCCCCGCAACAGAATCCAGTGCATACGAAAGTTCCGTTTGATGAATGCCCAGACCCACTGAATCGCTACTGAGAATCGCGATACCAGTGCATGGTCGCGGCTTGTCTCAGCATGGACTCCTCTTCCCGAACCGGCAACCAGTTTTCGTGGCTGGCCGCGGCGTTAACCAGGAAATCCATCCAGGCCAGATGGCTGCGCAAAACCCGCTTGTGGCGATGGGGGACCAGGGGATTGAAAAAACCGTCGAGTCGCAGCAGTTGGCGCGGGCGCTTGCGGATCCATCGCCAGGAGCCCATCTCCAGGGTGAGAGGCAGGAAAACGCCGGCATTTTCGCGATTGACCTGCTTGTAAAAGTGGTCCCATAAGTCACCGTGGGTGAGGTAATGCCGGGACTGGGGCTCAAACCGGTAGTCGTGGTTAGGATAAGCCTGCTCCCATATCAGCTTCAGTGCCATGACCGAAGCGATCCGACGCATGGGACGTCGACGATAGGCGTAGGGAAACCAGATTTGATCCTGCATGCCAAACCCGGAATGACAGTCAAGCGACACGCTGAACGGGCGCCCCGGGAGCAGCTCTTTTATCACACCCTCCAGAGCCTGGTTTTCCGGTTCCATACCCTGCTCGGGATCTCCGGTGTACCACGGCAAGCGGGGAGAAAACCGCTGTCCGCCCAGCAGGAACGCACTGCGGTCCTGAGCAGTGATCGGTGCGTTACGCATGAGGTCCACGCCGTTGGGATTGCTCCGCTGATTCAGGTACATACCGCCCGGATTGAGTATCGGCAACAGGGTAATGCGTACTTTTTGCAGGAGCCCGGCGAGATGCTCGTCCCAGGCCAATCGGGCGAGCAACGACTTCAGCCAGGCCATCACCACCTGGCTGCCAATGCGCTCCAGCCCATGCACCCCACCAACAATCAATACCGCCGGCACATCCGGCCGCGATGAACCAATATCGACCCGGTAGATGGGCAACGACAGAGCCTTGAGAGCAACACGCTCAACCACTTGTGTAGTTGCCAGTTCCGGCGCTTCTGCAAGCAAGCGCTCCAGGCCGACCATTTCCGGCAGGAAGGTGCGCAAGAGCCGACGTTGCCGGCTGTCTCGGCTGGACTGCTCCTGGGTAATCGACGTGTGGGGCGTCAGGTCGCGCAGCTCTGTCATGGCATACTCCGGTATCAGATCCGCGGAGTGTAAACGTTGATTACTACAACTTATTGACAGCTCCCACAGTGAATAATATGTCTTCGATAAAGACGCATTTGGAATACGCCCTTGTAACTGAGCTGAGGTTCGTTATCCTTACAGCTAGGTATTAACCGAGATGTTCTGATTTGTTTGACCACAACAGCGACCATAAAACAGCTGTTTTCCCGGTCCTTGCGGACTGCGGCCCCCTTATATCGGCACTAACACCGACAACACCCTCCAAGAATCACAAACCCTGAAAAAGGAGAAGTGACTATGCGAAAGCTTAAGTCTGCTGCACTGCTTTGCGCGCTATCTGTCCCCGTCGCGGCCCAGGCCGATTGCGGCGAGGTGTCCATTACTGAAATGGGCTGGGCGTCCAACACGGTCGTCACCAACGTAGCCACCTTCATCATGGAGCAAGGTTACGGCTGTGACGTCACCATCGTTCCTTCCGACACCGTCCCGGCGGTAACCTCGGTTGCCGAGAACGGAGAGCCCGACATTGTTACCGAGCTTTGGCTTAACTCCGCTGGCGAAGCCTACTTGCGCCTGGAAGAGCAAGGTAAGGTGGAGCGCCTCGGCAAAGTTCTGGAACCGGGCGGTGTTGAAGGCTGGTGGATCCCCACTTACCTCGCGGAAGAGCATCCGGAACTGAAAACGATCGAGGGCATTATGGCCAACCCGGAGCTGGTTGGCGGCCGGTTCAATAACTGCCCGGACGGCTGGGGCTGCCGAGTTGTCAGTGACAACCTGATTCGCGCCCTGGATCTGGAAGAGTCCGGCATCGACGTATTCAATCATGGTTCCGGTGAGACTCTGGCGTCCTCCATGGCGTCTGCCGTCCAGAACGAAGAACCCTGGTTCGGCTACTACTGGGGCCCCACTGTTCCCCTGGGCAAGTACGACATGACCCGGGTTGACCTGGGCGAGGTCAAGCCGGACGTTCACCAGAAAAACCAGACGCCGGATGTTGAAAACCCGGGTGTTTCTGACTTCCCGGCCGCGACGGTTCTGACCTCCATAACCACAAGTTTCAAGGACCGCGAGCCGGAAGTTGCCGAGATGCTCAGCAAGCTGACCTTCAAGACGGAGACCATGAGTGCCATCCTGGCCTGGATGGACTCAAACAACGCCTCGGGCGAGGAAGCTGCGGTTTACTACCTCACCAACAACAGCGACGAGTGGTCAACCTGGCTCAACGACTCTGCGAAAGAGCGGTTGGCCAACGTGCTTAACTGATCGACCTGCCCCGCCCGGGACATCCGCTGGCGATGTCCCGGGCCGTTTTCCGAAAACCGTTCTGATTTCAGACGCGCGCAGGAGAAACTGACCGCCCATGGCAACCTACGACTCTTTTTTTTCATCACTGGGCCTTGAGCAGTGGTGCTCGGAAGGCCAGAGCAGCGGCCCTATGTCGATGGCCGATTTGCTGAATAAAAACAAGGGAGAGAGCGCCGAGCCGGCCTCTATATGGGAGCTCCCGTTTCCATCCATGGACGCCCTGAACGAATCCTGTGCCGCTTTTCCCCAGTCCCGGGAACTCACCAAGGGTCTGGAGCAGGGATTTCTGGCCGTAAAGGACAGTCTGAGCCTGGTTCTCGATCCAATAACCCAGCCACTAAGCTGGTTCCTGGACGGGGCACTTTACGCCATGCTGAACACCCCCTGGTGGATCGTGATTCCACTGTTACTGGCGGTTGTTTACGTGGTCACGAAATCCTGGAAACTAATGCTCTTCGTCGGCGGCAGCATCGTGTTGCTGGCGTTCATCGACCATTACGATTACGCCATGCAAACCCTCGCGATCATCTTCGTATGCGCCTTCCTGTGCGTGTTACTGGGGGTTCCCATAGGCATCGCCATGGCACGAAGCAACACCTTGCAGCGTATGATCGTGCCGATTCTGGACATGCTGCAGACACTGCCACCTTTTGTATACCTGATCCCGCTGATCTTCCTGTTCAGTGTCACCGAGTCAAAGCTCTACGGCATCGCCATCATCCTCTACGCCATCGTTCCGGTCATCCGGCTCACCAACCTGGGCATCCGACTGGTCGACAAGGACGTGATCGAGGCTGCAGACGCCTTTGGTATGACGCCCCGACAGAAACTCTACAAGGTGCAGATTCCGTTGGCGCTGCCCAACATCATGGCTGGGGTCAACCAGACCATCATGATGAGTCTTGCCATGGTCGTCATTGCATCCCTGGTGTCTGCGCCCGGACTTGGCGTCCTGGTCCTCCGGGGTATCCGTAATCTGGAGCTGGGTGTTGGCCTGGTCTCCGGCCTTGGCATCGTCATCCTGGCGGTTATTCTCGACCGGGTTACCAAGGCGTCCCTGGCAAGAATCAACGTCTCCCAGAAGCAGTGAGGAACGCCCCATGGCGAAAGACATCAAGATTTCGATCCGAAACCTGTACAAGATCTTCGGCCCGACCCCGGATGTTGCCCTGGAGCATGTTCGCAAGGGCATGGGCAAAGCCGAGCTGCTGGAACAGCAGCGACACGTCCTGGGCCTTCGGGACATAAATGTGGATATGCACGATGGCGAGATCACGGTGATCATGGGCCTTTCCGGATCCGGGAAATCCACCCTGATCCGGCACCTTAACCGACTTATCGAGCCAACCGCTGGCGAGATAAAGATGGACGGTGAAGACATCATGAGCTACACCGAGGAACAGCTCCGAAAGCTGCGCCGCGAGCGGATGTCGATGGTGTTCCAGAAGTTTGCGCTTCTGCCTCACAAAACCGTCCTGGAGAACGCCGGCATGGCCAAGGACATTCGCGGCTACACAACCTCGGATTTTGAGGCCGATGCCCGCAAATGGCTTGCGCGAGTTGGACTCGAAGGCAACGAATACCAGTATCCGCATCAGCTATCCGGCGGCATGCAGCAGCGCGTTGGTATCGCCAGGGCCCTGGTATCCGACGCTCCGATCATGCTGATGGACGAAGCTTTTTCGGCACTGGACCCTCTGATTCGCTCCGATATGCAGGACCTGTTGCTGGAGCTGCAGGGAGAACTCAAGAAAACCATCGTATTCATCACCCATGACCTGGATGAAGCGCTGAAGCTGGCAGACCACCTGGTCATTCTGAAAGACGGCGAAGTTGTGCAACAGGGGGATCCCCAGGAGATTCTGCTCAACCCGGGCGATCCCTACATCGTCGACTTTATCAGCGACATCAACCGGGCCCGGGTACTCAGGGTACGCTCTGTGATGAGCCCGCCGGATGATGGTGACTCCGAGTTTGCCGGCGACATCTCGGAAAAAGACAACCTGGAGTCGATTCTGCTGAAATCCGATGGTGATATGTCCCTGAATTTCCGCGTGGTGAGGGACGGGCAGCACGTAGGGACTCTGCATATGAAGGACCTGGCCAAGGCGCTCGTTCCAACCGCTGCATCTGCCGACCGGGACAAAACTGCGGCCTGAGGCTTTTGCCGTTACAAAATCGCAACCAGGGTCTATGCTTCAGGTAAAGCCGACTGTACGGCATTCCGGTTTTATCACCATGGCAAAAACCCTGGTTCTTTTCATTGCGCTCTTTCTTGCCGCCTGCTCGCAGCCAGAGGACCCGCCACCGCTGGTTCCTGAAACGGCAGCGAAGGCACCGAAGACTGTCCCCCCTGCGCCGTCGCCCTCCGAGCCGCGCCGGAGCGTTGTCATTGGCGCTGATCCCTGGTGCCCTCACAATTGCGAGGCCGGTTCCGACCACGAAGGCTATATGATCGATATTGCCAGGGAGGCGTTCGGCCTGGCCGGTATTGATGTGGAGTATGTCAACATGAGTTGGGCCAGGGCCCTGCAACAGGCTCGGGACGGCTATATTGATGCTGTCGTCGGCGCTTTTCCAGGGGATGCGCCAGACTTTGTATTTCCGGAGGCCGCGACTGGCTACTCGACGATTGCGCTCTACACCCACCCGGACAACGATTGGCAATACAGCGGCATAGATTCAATCAGCCAGCTCACCTTGCTGGCGATCAATGGCTATGCCTATTCACCGGAACTGGACGGATATATCGAGCGCTACCAGGACGACCCGGAACGGGTCTGGGTACTGTCGGGCCCGGCGCCGCTCAGCCGGGCTATTGAACTCCTGCACCAGGAGAGGTCTGATGTGTTTCCGGAGGATCGGCACGTGATGCAGTGGCAGTTGGAGCAGGAGGGCAACACGGAAAGCCTGAGAATGGCTGCGGTTATCCACGAGTCACCAATTTATGTCGCGTTTTCTCCGGTCGGTCGTGATTCCGCCCAGTTCGCAGCACTCCTGTCTGAGGGAGCGAAAACCCTGCAAAAGAGTGGGCGGATCTCAGAGATACTGGCGCGTTACGGCGTGTCGTGGTCGGACTGAAACGCCTTGATTGTCTTGCCTTCGGCTGTCGACAGTAGCAGCTCACCATGTTGCCCGATACGCACTGAACTCACCTGATCCAGCAGGCCGAGAAATCGATCCTCCTGATTCATCAGCGCAGGCGCGCAGGCCATCCGGGTTGATGCCAGCGGTCCTACTGCAATGCCCTCACCCCTGAGCTGATAACTACCCGTGTACCGGTTGCACGAGGCCAGACCGGCCACCCTGTTGTCCTCAAGAAACTCAATTGTAATGCGTGACCGGTCAATGATGCCCGTGCCTGCAAGATCCTCAACAACCCAGACCGCACCCCGCAAGAGGCGCTGCCGATCGCCGCCACACCCGGTGTATTCGTCATCGCCTACCATCAGGCGTACCTGCGCGGGGTATTGAGCCCCGGACATGCTGTCTTCGCAAAGCTGCCGCGCCACTCTGAGCGTGATGGGCATATCATCCAGAGTTGCCTCGAATGTTCGCCCGTGCCGGTTGGCCGTTTTCAGTTCAACCGGAACACGGCGGGTACCCTCCTCCTCGAAAGGACGTGTCAACAAAAGGTCGCTGCTCTCAATCGTCGCGTGCCAGAAAGGCTCATTGCCCCGCGCCTCAAAAGGCATTTCCATATCACCCGGCTGCAAACATTCCGGGTACCTTTGCCCCCGTATCGTCAGGGTCGCTTTTTCACCCTTGCTCCAGAAACGGGTCTGTTCATCCCCGGGCGCAACATACAATGCCCCCGAAGCGCTTTCCTCCGGCTTGAGCAGAACCCGCCGATCCAGATAATCGACGCTGATCAGATCGCTGTCCTCAGTAGCGGATACGGCTATATCAAGTTGCCCGCACGCATAGCTGGTGGAAACCGGCTGACTGGTTCCGGGTAGAGAAGAGCAGGCGGAGACAGCAAGGCCCGCCGCCGTGACGACGGACAGCATCAAAACTCGTCGTGAATGCATGTTCAGTTCCCTTGTAGGCATGTTTTCAACCTACATTTTAGAACCCAACGACTGTCGAGGCCACCATGAGTGTTCGACGAGACTTCTTCTACCGCCTCACCAGCAGTATGCTAAAGCGCTGAACCAAGGAGACGACCCCCATGGCGCTGAAACTTCACCAATTTGCCATTTCCCACTACTGCGAGAAAGTTCGTTGGGCCCTGGATTACAAGGGTCTCAACTACGAAACCGTCAATCTGCTGCCAGGGCAGCATGTAAAAACCATCCGGAAACTGACTGGCCAGAAGTCTTCAGTGCCGGTGCTGGAGCACGATGGTCAGGTGGTTCAGGGCTCAGCGGCCATCCTGGATTACCTGGATAAGACCTTTCCGGAACACTCCCTGACTCCGAGCGATCCAGAATTGCGCGAGCAGGCGCTGGCATGGGAGCGCCGGCTGGACGAGGAAGCTGGCCCCGCCATACGCTGCTACTCCTACCACCACTTCCTGCAGCGACCAAAAATCGTGGTGCCCATGCTGGCTGCCGGTACGCCATTCTATAACCGGATAATTCTCAGCCTGGCGTTCAGTCGGGTTGATGAAGTCATGCGCCAGTGGATGAAGATCAACGAGAAAACCTCTGAAAAATCCCGTCAGGTCATGGAAGATCTTCTCACCGAGCTTGCAGACATCTATAGCAAGCGCCCTTTTCTGGTTGGCGACCAGTTCACCCGAGCCGACCTGACGGCCGCGGCCCTGTTTGCGCCCATGTTCCAGCCAGCACAGTACCCGGTACCCTGGCCAAAGCCCGCCCGGATTCCCAAGGACATCAAGACCTGGCTGGACCAGTGGCAGCAGCAGATCCGTGCACTGGAGAAAGTTTACGTTACGAACCGCCAGCCCAACTGAGTCCGCCGGTGTCGGAATTCGTCAGCCAATCTGGCGTGAACCGACATTCCCGCGCCCGGTTTACATGCCAGAATAGGTCTGTAGGAACTGGAACCCGGCAGGAACTCTATGGCTTTGACCGACATGATGCTGGCCGTGCTGGAAGAAAGCGGACTGCTTGTTCTCTGGAAGGTGGCATCGCCCTGGCTGGCACTGGATGAACGGCAGCTGATCTTTGTGCTTGCCACACCCGTTTTCGTGGCCGTTGCGCTTTGGGAATACCTGAAGATTCGCCACGACCCGCGACTGATGGACACCCGCGAAGCGTTCAGGAACTTTGCCCTCGGTGCCGGCTACCAGGTGACCGAGCTGCTGTTCGCAGGCCTCATCGCTTTTCCTGCCTACGCCCTGTGCTATCACTACCGGCTATTTGACCTGGAGCTGAATTGGCTCACGGCCCTGCTGACCTTTCTGGGCGTGGATTTCTGTTTCTACTGGATGCACCGGGCCAGCCACAGGGTGCGCTGGTTCTGGGCCGCGCACGTGGTGCACCATTCTTCCGAGAGGATGAATTTTTCCACCGCCATGCGCCAGAATGCCACCAACATTTTTAACGGTATGTGGATATTCTATCTGCCCCTGGCACTGCTGGGATTGAACCCCGTCTGGATCGGCGTGGCTTACGCGCTGTCACTGGTATACCAGTTCTTTATTCACACCACACTGGTTGGAAAACTCCCAGGCTGGATTGAACGTGTTTTCAACACCCCGAGCCATCATCGGGTTCACCATGGCCGCAATCCTGGCTACATCGACCGCAATTACGGCGGCACGCTGATTCTATGGGATCGGCTGTTTGGCACGTTTGTTGATGAAGACGCCCAGGATCCGCCCGAATACGGCATCACCCGGCCTGTCCGCTCCAATAACCTGATTGTGCTCTGGACCCACGAATACGTGGACCTGTTCCGCGACATGGCGCAGCCAGGCAGATTATTGTCTCGCCTCACACACCTATGGAAGCCGCCGGAGTGGCAACGCCCGGCCACAGTGAAAAACAACAAGGAAACGGGCCGTGACACAGAACGAACATCCCCTGACGCTGAACGCTGGTGATGGTCACACCATAACCGGAACGATCCATACGCCGTCGGCGCCGACCGCCACTCTTATCATCAGCCATGGCATGGCCGAACACGGCGACCGCTACCAATCACTGGCACAATGGCTCAGTATGTATGGCATAGCCGTTATTACCTATCATCACCGGGGCCATGGCCCGGACTGCCCTTCCGGTAAGCTGGGGCACTATGCCGACCAACATGGCTGGTCCAGTGTGATTGACGACCTGCACCAAGTGGTTCAGCATGCCCGTGCCCGATTTCCCGGGCTGCCGGTCAACCTGCTGGGTCACAGCATGGGTTCCTTTATCGCTCAGGCTTACGCCCAGAACCATGGCCACAATCTGGACACTCTGATCCTCAGCGCCACCAACCGCATTGACCGGAGGCAGCTCCTGGCATCCCGGATGCTGATTGGTCTGATTCGACTGGTTCGCGGCAAACAGCACCGTAGCCGCCTGGTGGCCAGAATGACCTTCGAGCAGTTCAATCACAAGTTCCGCCCGAACCGAACCAATGCCGATTGGCTCAGCCGCGACAAGGACCAGGTGGATCGCTATATTGCCGACCCGCTGTGTGGTTTCGATTGCTCGGTCGGCCTATGGTGGGATTTCATCGGTGGTATGCTCCGCCTTTCGCCGGCTGCCTGGCGCAAAGATCTTCCGGTGCATCTGTTCTCAGGCACGGCAGATGCCGTGGGGGAAATGGGGCGTGGCGTCCGAAGGCACTTCCAGACCATTCGTGAAGCGGGTGTTGAAAACGTCACCCTGAGATTGTTCGAAGGCGGCCGCCATGAGATGCTCAACGAAACCAATCGGGACGAAGTCCGGGATTACCTCCGGTCCCTGTGCCTGACCTCAGATTCACCATCAACGGTCGCGCGTCCCGAAATGTCAGCACGAACTCAAGCCATCATTGATTGAATCTGTAAGGACGTTGCATGGGTTATCCTCGAGGCCTCAGGCTGTTCCGCACCCTGGGACTGGCTCTGTGCCTGCCTGGCTTCACCATCACCGGGGCTTTTGCTGGGGAGGTCAGTCTCGGGGTAGCCGCCAACTTTACCGACACAACCCGGGAACTGGCGCAGCAGTTTGAAACCGTAACCGGGCACACGGTGTCCGCAAGCTTCGGATCCACCGGTAAACTCTACGCGCAGATCAGGAATGGCGCACCCTTCGACGTGTTCATGGCAGCCGACGTGCGACGGCCAGCACTGATCGAGCAGGTGCAGGCTGGCATTTCCGGCACCCGGTTTACCTACGCCAGGGGCAAGCTGGCGCTCTGGAGTCCTGCCACTGGCGCTTTTGGGGATGCCCACCGCTATCTGGCCAGCCAGCCCTTTGCGAGACTGGCCATTGCGAACCCGAAAACTGCCCCCTATGGCCTCGCCGCAAAGCAGGTTCTGGAGCATATCGGCCAGTGGGATGCCCTGCAGCCAAAACTGGTTCGGGGGGACTCCATTGCCCAGACGTTCCAGTTCGTTGTAAGCCGCAATGCCCAGGCCGGCTTCGTGGCTCTGTCCCAGGTACGATCCTGGCAAGATGACAAAGGCACGTTCTGGGAAGTTCCCCAGAGTTACTACCACCCCATTGATCAGCAGGTTATCCTGCTGAATCGGGGAGCCGGCAACGAGGCTGCCCTGGCCTGGATGGATTTTCTGAAATCAGACGCCGCCATTGCTATTATCCGGAGCTATGGATACGACACCGGGAATGACACGACCAACTGATGTTTGAAACCTACTGGGATCCGGTCTGGCTGACATTGAAGCTGGCCACCACAACGACTGTACTCCTGCTGTTGATCGGCACCCCTATCGCCTGGTGGCTGGCCCGGACCCGACACTGGCTTCGGCAACCGATAGCGGCCGTGGTTGCGCTACCCCTGGTTCTACCGCCCACCGTCCTCGGTTTCTATCTTCTGCTGGTCATGGGTCCGGAAGGCTGGGTGGGCCAGATGACGCAGTCCCTGGGTATCGGGCTGCTGCCATTCACCTTCGAAGGCCTGGTGGTGGCGTCAGTCATCTACTCCCTGCCGTTTACCGTTCAACCCCTGCAGAACGCATTCGAAGCAGTTGGTGAGGGCTTCATGGAAGTCGCTTCCACACTCCGTGCAGCGCCCTGGGACCGGTTTCTGTTCGTCGCGGTGCCCCTGGCCCGGAACGGGTTCCTGACAGCCGCCGTGCTGACCTTTGCCCACACCATTGGCGAGTTCGGCGTGATACTGATGATCGGCGGCAACATCCCGGGTGAAACCAAGGTGCTTTCTGTCGCCATCTACGACCATGTGGAATCGCTGGAATACACCGAGGCCCACTGGCTGTCCGCCGGCATGGTGGTATTCTCCTTCGTGGTGCTGGTGACTCTTTACGCGCTGAACGGCAAAGCCCGCTCCGGAGCGCTCAGATGACCGGCCCAAGCACCATCCATGCCCGTTTCCAGTGTCGATTTTCCGGTTTCAGCCTCGACGTCGACCTGACCCTGCCGGGCACCGGCATCACTGGCCTGTTCGGACATTCCGGCTGTGGTAAAACCACATTGCTGAGATGCATGGCAGGCCTGCAGGGTGCCCACGGTACCATGACCGTTTTTGGCGAACCCTGGCAAACCGAGACGTTCATTCGGCCAGTCCACAAGCGGCCTCTGGCCTACGTATTCCAGGACACCCACCTGTTCCCTCACCTGAACGTGCGCAAAAACCTGGAATTCGGGTACCGGCGCATTCCGCCTGGCGAGCGGCAAATTGGCTTCGACGATGCCGTGCGGTGGCTGGGCCTGGAGTCACACCTCGACCGCATGCCAGTCGGCCTCTCTGGTGGCGAACGCCAGCGGGTGGCAATCGCACGGGCACTGCTGACCAGCCCACGGCTATTGCTGATGGATGAGCCGTTGTCCGCTCTGGACCTCAACAGCAAGCAGGAAATCCTTCCCTATCTCGAACGGCTGCACGACACCCTGGCCATTCCGATTATCTATGTGTCCCATTCAACCGAAGAGGTTGCCCGGTTGGCGGACCACATCGTGATGCTGGAAGAAGGCCGTGTGGTCGCCCAGGGGCCACTGCGGGAAACCCTGGCCGGCATCGATAATCCTTTCGGCGTCCAGGACGACGCCGGTGCGCTGCTGGAAGGCCAGATTATCGATCTTGACAACCATTGGCACCTGGCACTGTTCCGGTTCGATGGCGGCCAGCTCTGGCTGCGTTCTGAACACGGGGTGAAACCGGGAGACCGGGTTCGCGTCAGGGTGCTGGCCCGGGATGTCAGCCTGGCGCTCAGCGAGAATGCCGACCAGAGCATCCAGAACCTGTTGCCAGGGGTCATCGACCAAATAGATCCCGATGTGGCTCCCGGCATCAGCCTGGTGCGGCTTCTGGCCGGGCCGACACCACTGTTATCGAGGCTGACTTCCCGCGCCGTCGCCCAGCTCGGTCTTGAACCGGGCATGCACGTCTGGATGCAGATCAAATCCGTTGCCCTGGCAGCGTAGCCCGGGCACCGCAGCTGGCTGGGCTTACTGCTTAACGCAAAAGGCCGCTGTTGAAAGCGGCCTTCTGGAAAACGGGGTGACCGGTGTGACTCAGCGGGTGCCGTAGACCACCATGGTCTTGCCCTTGACCCTGACCAGTCCCTGATCTTCCAGCGTTTTGAGTACCCGGCCGACCATCTCCCGGGAGCAGCCGACAATCCGCCCGATTTCCTGCCGGGTGATCTTGATCTGCATGCCATCCGGGTGGGTCATGGCATCGGGTTCCTTGCAGAGGTCCAGAAGGGTGCGGGCAACACGCCCGGTAACATCCAGGAACGCCAGGTCACCGACCTTGCGAGTGGTCTGGCGCAGACGGGAGGCCATCTGCTCGCCGATGAAGTAGAGAACCCTCGGGTCCTGTTGCGCAATTTCCCGGAACTTGGTGTAGCTGATTTCCGCCACTTCGCATTCGGTCTTGGCCTTTACCCAGGCACTGCGGGAATCCATGTTG
Source organism: Marinobacter sp. (assembly GCA_033721635.1). Classification (GTDB taxonomy): domain Bacteria; phylum Pseudomonadota; class Gammaproteobacteria; order Pseudomonadales; family Oleiphilaceae; genus Marinobacter. The sequence continues at coordinate 12,621 of JAWWAT010000043.1, forward strand.
TCGAACAGCCCCATCTCACCGAAGAAGTCGCCGGCGTTCAGGTAGGCCATGATCATCTCACGGCCATCGTCATCCTCAATAATGACGGTGACCGATCCCTTGACGATGTAGAACAGGGAATCGCTCTTGTCCCCGGCATAGATAATGGTGCTCTTGGCTGGGTAACGGCGGCGATGGCACTGCGAAAGGAAATAGTCGAGATGCTTGGTTTTCTGCTCAACCGGCTTGACGATAGTGGCCATAATGCGAGTCGTGCCTCCTCAGATACTGGCGGGTCCCAATGTTTGTTATGCACCCGGCTTTCCATGCGGGTTCGTTCTTTTTTAATGCAAAACTGCGCAACTTATAACAAGAAGGTCTGTTGCGGGCAACCGGAAAGAGTATACAACATGTATCCGGGATCAGCCTGCCTGATGCGCCCGGTTGTGCTAGCATCCCGCCACAGGTCATCTTGTTCGGGGCTATGCCGCGACTCGGTCCCGAACAATCACAACGGAGAAGCATCCCATGAAAGCGACTGTAGACTGGACCGGCAATGCCAGTTTCAAAGCCACCAGCGGCAGCGGACACAGTGTCCAGCTTGATGGTCCGCCCGACCACGGGGGCGAAAATCTCGGCCCCCGCCCAATGGAAATGCTGCTGATGGGGCTTGGAGGCTGCTCTGCTTTTGATGTCATGAGCATCCTGAAGAAAAGCCGCCAGGACGTAACCGCTTGCCACGCCGAGCTTGAAGCAGAACGTGCCGATGCCGTCCCAGCCGTGTTTACCCGCATTCACCTGCATTTCGTGGTAACCGGCAAGCATCTCAAGGACAACCTGGTCAAGCGGGCAGTCAGCCTGTCGGCAGAGAAGTATTGTTCGGCATCCATCATGCTCGAACAGGCCGGCGTTGAGATCACTCACACCTATGAGGTTCGCGAAGACAATCAGCAGGCCGGATAAATCGCCCCAGGGCCTGGCGTGAGCCGAATCCCCGGGCCCGAATGCAGCGGAAATCACGGATGCTAAAATGTCATTGCAAATACTATTCAACGTCACTTGCGGTGTGCATAATACGCACCC
>JAWWAT010000044.1:0-13633 GCA_033721635.1 Marinobacter sp.
CCCCGGCGTTTGCCGGAAAACATGCAGAATTTGCTGGCCAGGAATGTCCAGCCCACTGAAACATAAACAGAACGAGCCAGGAGTAAGAAGTGGATTCAGAACTTTCAGTCTGGTACCTCATTGCAAATGCCGGTGTCTTGGTACAGCTGGTCATGCTTTTGCTGGCCCTGGCGTCGGTCATGTCCTGGGCGCTAATCTTCCAGCGTTTGCAGGTATTCCGGAAAGCCAAGCGGGCTCAGCTGGCGTTTGAAGAGCGTTTCTGGTCCGGTATGGATCTGGGCCAGCTGTACCGGGAAGTGAATGCCGATCCGACGCCCTTTTCCGGCATGGAATCCCTGTTCCGGGCCGGGTTCAAGGAATTTTCCCGGTTGCGTCAGCAAAGCCGGGATGCCGACGCGGTCATGGAAGGTACCCAGCGGGCGATGCGCGTTGCCTTCTCCCGGGAGCACGAGCGGCTTGAGGCCAGTCTGCCGTTTCTTGCTACGGTGGGGTCTACCAGTCCTTACATCGGCTTGTTTGGTACCGTCTGGGGCATCATGAACTCGTTCCGTGGCCTGGCTCAGGTTCAGCAGGCAACCCTGGCCACGGTGGCCCCTGGCATTTCCGAGGCCCTGATTGCCACCGCGATGGGTCTTTTCGCAGCAATACCGGCCGTTATCGCCTATAACCGTTTCTCGGCCATGTCCGATGCGCTGCTGAAGAACTATGAGACCTTTGCCGATGAGTTTTCTAGCATTCTTCACCGTCGGGTGCATCAGAGCGAGAAAGGTGCGGCATGATGATCGCGGAATTCCGGGGCAGGGATCGGTTTAGGAGCACGGCTTTATGAAAGGCATGGGAATGATGCCGGAAAACCGGCGCAAGCCAATGTCGGAGATCAACGTGGTTCCGTACATTGATGTCATGCTGGTGCTGCTGATCATTTTCATGGTCACCGCGCCGATGCTTACCCAGGGCGTCAAGGTAGATCTGCCTCAGACAACCTCGGATCCCATCCAGGCCGATAAGGATGTTGAGTCCATTATTGTGTCCGTGGATGCGAACGGTGCGTACTACGTCGAGATTGGCGATGAGGGCAGTGACCCCATGTCTCTGGGTGAGGTTCGGGAGCAAGTTGCCAAGATACTGTCCCAGAGAGCGTCCAGCGAAATTCTCGTTCGGGGTGATGAACATGTTGAATACGGCACGGTCGTACGTCTTATGGCGGAACTCCAGGGTGCCGGGGCCAGTAGTATTGGCCTGATCACCGAATCACCCCGGGACGACAATTGAGACCAGTGCGGGCAGGAGTGTTGTGAAAGATCACCAGCGCGAAGTAACCACCACCGGATTGCCGCCCTGGAAATCACCGGTGGCGCTCTCGGTAACGCTGCATGCGTTGATTCTGGGTATTGCGCTGGCGGGCTGGTCATGGACCAATCCTGTTCAGGAGCCCACTCCCAGAAGCATATCGGCGCGGTTGATTACCCAGCAGGAGCCGGAGCCAAGCCCTGTGGTGGACCCTGTCGATCAGCAGAAGCGCGATGAAGAGCGCCGTGCCGAAGAGCAGCGCCGCCGCGAAGAAGCAGAACGGCAACGGCAGGAGGAAGAAGCCCGCCGCATTGCCGAGCAGAAACGCCAGGAAGAGCAGAAACGACTGCAGCAACAGAAAGAGCAGGAGCGCCAGGAAGCGGCGGCGAAGGAACGGGAAGCACAGAAAGCCCGTGAAGAGGAGGCGGCCCGTAAAAAGGCGGAAGCGGAAGCCAAAGAGCGTGCGCGGCAACAAGCCGAGGAAGAAAAGCGCCGTCAGGAAGAGGCCAGACGGAAGGCAGAAGAAGAGAAGCGAAGGCAGGAAGAACAGCGCAAGCGTGAAGAGGCGGAGCGCAAGCGGCAGGAAGAGTTGGCCCGACAGGAAGCCGAGCGCAAGCGTCTCGAGGCTGAGCGGAAGCTCCGGGAACAGCAGCTCGAAGCCCAGGCCGAGGCGGCCCAGAGGGCCAGGGAAGAAGAAGCCCGTCGCCAGCGGGAAGCGGCTGCTGCCAAAGCCCGGGAAGCGCAGATGCTGTCTGAGAGCGAGAAATACCAGGCATTGATACGGGAACGATTGAGCCAGGCGTGGTATCCGCCATCGTCCGCCACGGAAGACATGACTGCGCGGCTTCAGATCACCCTGTTACCAACCGGCGAGCTTTCCGGCGTGCGTCTGGTCAGCAGCAGTGGCAACAGGGCCTTTGATAACTCCGCGCTGGGGGCGGTGCGCTCACTGAGCCGTTACCCGATACCCAATGATCGGGATACCTTTGAACGGTACTTCCGACAGTTTACGATTGAATTCAACCCACGCAGGTTGAGATGAGGATACGGATAACACCATGAGACATCGGATTTGGTACAAACCGTCCAGAGCGCTGCTTGCCGCCATTGCCCTGATTTTTGTTGCGGTTTCAGGAGTGCGTGCCGAACTGTTGATCCGGATTACCGAAGGTGCGGATGCCGCAATCCCTGTTGCGGTGGTGCCCTTCGCCGAATCCGGACAGATGCCGGCCGGAGACAAGGTCGGCAGCATTGTCCAGGCCGATCTGACCATGACGGGGGAGTTTCGTACCCTGCCTCCAGAGAAGATGCTGAGCCTGCCATCCCGGCGGGAAGAAGTGTATTTCCGGGACTGGCGTCTGCTCGGGCAGCGCTACGTTCTGGTTGGTGCGCTCAGCCGCAGCGGTGAGCGTGTTGAGGCACGGTACGAGCTGTTTGATGTAAACCGCGAGGAAAGAATTCTTGGCGAGACAGCGGCTGCACCTGCTTCCAATATGCGTTCTCTTGCGCACCACATCAGCGACAAGGTCTACGAGGCGATCACCGGCGTGCCCGGCGCTTTTTCAACCAAGCTGGCATACGTGACCCTGGACACCGCCAATGGCAAGCCCCGTTACCGTCTTCAGGTGAGTGATGTCGATGGCAAACGCGCCCGGATCCGCCTGGAAAGCCAGGAGCCGATTTTGTCCCCGGCCTGGTCGCCAGATGGCAAGAAGCTGGCCTATGTTTCATTTGAGACCGGAAAGCCGGTTATCTTTGTGCATGAGCTTGCGACCGGCCAACGCAACAAGGTTGCCGATTTTCCTGGCCTGAATTCGGCGCCAGCCTGGTCGGACGATGGCCGATCGTTGCTGATGACCCTCTCGAAAGATGGCAACGCCGAAATTTACCGGATGAATCTGGACAGTCGGCAATTGACCAAACTCACCAACCACTGGGCCATTGATACTGAGCCGAGCTACGACGCCAGTGGCGAGGGAATTTTCTTCACTTCGGATCGCTCGGGCGGCCCCCAGATCTACCATATGGAAACACCAGGGGCCGAGCCCCGTCGTATTACCTTCGGTAGCCGTTATAACGCCCGACCAAGGCCGGATAATGACGGAGAGTATGTCTATTACGTTCATCAGCGGGACAGGGCATTCCATATCGCCCGTACCGAACTGGAAACCGGAGAGGAAACCATTCTTACCCGGACGGAGTCTGATGAGTCTCCCAGTGTTGCGCCCAACGGCCGGATGCTGATCTACGCTACCCGGCAGAACGGCACCAACGTGCTTACGGTTATATCCGCGGATGGAGGTGCAGCCTATAGCCTGCCGGCATCCGAGGGCGATGTCCGTGAGCCCGCCTGGGGACCTTTGGTTCGTTGATTGCCGGGCTGTTCCGGCGTCAGCAGTTAATTAAATCATTTAGCCAATCAACTGGAAGGAAAGAAGTATGAATTTTTCGGCTCAATCAAAAGCATTCGCACTGTTGCTGTCTGTCGGCCTGGTCGCTGGCTGTAGCTCCACAGGTGGAACCTCGGAAGACGGTGGTGAGTTCGGCTCTGACGTTTCTGCGGTTGATCAGGAAGGCGGTTCCACTGTTTACGGCGGTGATGACCAGAGTGGAGTTTCCTCTTCCGCCATGACCGAAGAAGAGCGCATGAAAGCTCGGCAGCAGGCCGAACAGCAGGCGCTGCGTGAAATCACAACCTTCTATTTTGATTTCGACACAGCTGAAATCAAACAGGAAGCCCGCGATGTGCTGGTGGCCCATGCTCGGTTCCTCGCCAACAACCCGGGTCAGAATGTGCGCATTGAAGGTCACGCCGATGAGCGCGGCACCAAGGAATACAACCTGGCACTGGGTGAGCGTCGTGCCAACGCGGTACAGCGCTTCCTGATTGTCAATGGCGCTTCACGTGGCCAGCTTGAAACCGTAAGCTATGGCGAAGAGAAGCCGGCAGTGATGGGCTCCAGCGAAAGCGCATGGGCCCAGAACCGTCGTGTGGAACTCGTATTTGAGTAATCACACAGGAAGGACCATGAGAAAAATCCTCATGGCGACAGTGGTGCTCCCGCTTGCCCTCGGGCAGGCGGGAGTTGCCCTGGCGCAATCAGCTCAGGACAGTCAGCGCAACGCCAATAACAGCCAGGCGACGGCTGAGCTGTTTTATATGATCCAGCAGCTTCAGGGTGAAGTCAGGCGGCTCCAGGGCGAAGTCGAAGAGCAGAGACACCTGATTAACCGCCTGCAGCAACAGGGGCGTGATCGTTATATTGATCTGGACCAGCGTATTCTGGACCTGTCGGAAAAGGTCGCATCGCAGCCGGCGCCGGAAGCCAGCACCAGTCCTGGTTCGGCAGCGGCCGCTCCGGAGGCCAGGGATTATCGTCAGCCGAGTGCTGAGGAGCGAAAGGCCTACGAACAGATTCAGGACCTGATCCGTAACCAGAAAAAATACGACGAAGCCATCAGCCGGATATACGAGTTTATCGATGAATATCCGGAGGGTGATCTGACGGTGAATGCCTACTACTGGCTGGGTGAGGTGTATCTGGTAAAGCCGCAGCTGGAGCAGGCAAAGCAGGCGTTCACCATTGTGGCCACGCGTTTTTCCGATCACCGCAAGGCACCGGATGCCGTCTACAAGCTGGGCGTAACCCATGATCGCCTGGGTGAAGAAGAACAGGCCCAACGCAGCATGAAAACCGTGATTGAGGATTATCCCTCAAGCAGCGCTGCCGACCTGGCCAGGAAGTTTCTGGAGTCCCAGAACAGCTGATTGCCGGGCGCGGCAAAAATGTTGAGAAACCTGAGAAAAAGGGGTTGATCAACGGCCAAAAATCATTACTATATGCGCCTCGTTTGGGTCGTTAGCTCAGTTGGTAGAGCAGTTGGCTTTTAACCAATTGGTCGAAGGTTCGAATCCTTCACGACCCACCAAATACGAAATACCGGGTGGGCTGAGTCATTCGGTATAGATTGAGGCCTAGGCTTCGGTCGCAGTTCAGGGTCGTTAGCTCAGTTGGTAGAGCAGTTGGCTTTTAACCAATTGGTCGAAGGTTCGAATCCTTCACGACCCACCAAATAACAGGAACCTGCGGGTTTTTGTGAAAAAAGAGCCTCCGGGCTCTTTTTTTTTGCGTATACGTTCCTACCTAGGTAAACAGGTAACAGAAAAAGCAACCACAAGTTTGTGATAGCACTGTTTCAGAAACATTAAGGCCGGAGTGTGAATGCTATAATGCTCCGGTGCACGCAACACAGAGACGCAGTAATGACATACGCCGAAGACCGTATCCTTGTTCAAGAACACCTGGCCCATGCCGCCGAGCCAAAGCCTCTCAGCGAGGACGAAAAGTCCGAGCTGGAGGCTCGCATCAAATCGGCCCTGAAGGACCAGGATGCGGTGCTTGTGGCCCATTACTACACCGATCCCGATATTCAGCGTCTTGCCGAGGAAACCGGTGGCTGTGTTGCGGATTCCCTGGAGATGGCCCGTTTTGGCAACCAGCACCCCGCTTCCACGGTTGTTGTGGCGGGCGTGAGGTTCATGGGTGAAACTGCAAAAATCCTGAACCCGGAAAAGCGTGTCCTGATGCCAACGCTTGAGGCGACCTGCTCCCTGGATGTGGGTTGTCCCGCAGACGAGTTCGCCGAGTTTTGCGATCAGCATTCAGACCGCACGGTTGTGGTTTATGCCAATACGTCCGCCGCGGTAAAAGCGAGGGCAGACTGGGTGGTCACCTCCAGCTGTGCCCAGGCCATTGTTGAAGACCTGGACGCTCGCGGCGAAAAAATCCTCTGGGCGCCGGACAAGCACCTGGGACGCTACGTCCAGAAAACCACGGGCGCGGACATGCTGCTCTGGGACGGTTCCTGTATTGTCCATGAGGAGTTCAAATCCCGCGGGCTGGAGGATCTCAAGGCCCTGTATCCGGATGCGGCGGTACTGGTTCACCCGGAATCACCCGACGCTGTGGTTGAGATGGCGGATGTTGTGGGATCAACCTCGCAGTTGATTCACGCTGTCCAGACCCTGCCCAATGAAAAGTTCATCGTTGCCACTGACAACGGCATCTTCTACAAGATGCAACAGCTGGCTCCGAACAAAACGCTGATTGAGGCGCCCACTGCCGGCAACGGAGCTACCTGCCGTAGCTGCGCCCATTGCCCGTGGATGGCCATGAACGGCCTTCAGAATCTGTTGCAGGTGCTGGAGCGGGGCGACCAGGAAGTGTTCGTGGATCCGGAACTGCGAGAGAAAGCATTGCAGCCTCTGCAGCGCATGCTGGATTTCACGGCAAATATGAATCTGAAGGCTGCCGGCAACGCCTGATCAGCTGTTCGCCCGCGCGTGCAGGCGACTGGTAATTTCCGCCAGTCGCTCGGTCACGATTTGCCGCTGTGGGGCGCCGGCGGGTAGTTTCTCCTGAGCCTGCCTCAGCTGACGCTGGGCAGACTCCAGATCGCCCATCAATACATCGTATTCTGCGCGGGCACGATGCACGCCGACAATGTTTCTTGCCATACCCTCGGCCTCGGCCAGTTTCAGCCAGAGATGTTCCTGTCCAGGCAGCTGTCTTGTCAGCTGTTTGAGGTATTCGGCCGCTGCGGCACCATTGCCGTCGGCGATTTCGGTGCGGGCCAGGGTGTGGGTAATTGGATAGTTCCCAGGGTTCCTTGCCAGTGCGTCCTTCAGAATGCTTCGAGCCTCGTCGATGCGATTCTGTGCCAGCCTGACTTCCGCCAGGGTTACCTGGAAAGTGATCCGGCCCGGATTCTTCGTCAACAGATCGTTCAGCAGGTCCACAGACTTGTCGTATTGCCTGTCCTCAAGATAGGCCACCGACAGGCCATATCGGATAGCGTCGTTTCGCTGGGCGTCGGGCCGGTCGAGGTAAGCCTCGAAGGTCTCCACGGCAACGTCGGGTGAGGGCGCGTAGTGTACCTGCAGCCGGCTGCGCATCAGGTGATACTCCTGACCGTCCCGAATGTTTTCGTCCGGGTACTGTTCAGCGCGGTTGCGGGTGTCGGCCACTCGGCTCCGGGTTAACGGGTGTGTGGACAGGTATTCGGGCAGGCGATTTCCCTGCATTCGGTTCTGACGCATCATGATTTCAAACATTTCCGGCATGCCGCGGGGGTCCATGCCGGCGTTGGCCAGAATCTCCAGCCCGACCCGGTCCGCTTCCTGCTCATGGGCACGGCTGTAGGCGAGCATGTTCTGGGCTGCCAGGGCCTGGGTCCCGGCAATGGCGGCAAAGCCGATGTCCGACTGGGTAACTGCGGATAGCACAATGCCGGCGATCATGCCCGCCAGTGTGAGCGGCGCGCTGGTTTCCTGTTGTTCCATGCGCCGGGCAAAATGCCGTTGGCTAAGATGGGCAAGTTCGTGGGCCAGGACGGAAGCAAATTGCTGCTCGGTGGCGGCATTGAGGAACAGGCCGCCGTTGACTCCGACAATACCGCCGGGCACTGCAAACGCATTGATGGCGGGGCTGTCGATCAGCGCAAGGGTCAGGTCCCGGTTCTGGAGTGGCGCCGAGGGCACGAGACGGTAGGTGATCGCGCTCAGGTAATCAAAGACCAACGGGTCACTGATCCTTGGTGCTGACCGCCGGATCGACACCATAACCTGCTGGCCTATATCCGATTCCTGCTGACCCGCAATCAAGCCTCCACCCGCACCGCCAATGCTGGGTAGCCTGCTTTCCTGGGCCTGAGTCGGCAAGGCGGCGAGCACCAGTGCCAGCAAGACGGTGATGGCCAGTGCCGGGATCGTGCGGGGTCGGTGTTGGTTCGCAATCATGTAGTGCCGGGTACCTGTGGTCTTATCCGCCATTTGACAGCGGTTTACGAGAAAAAGTTCGGGTCCCCTGCTTGAAGAGGATTGTGATGCAATACATTATCACTGTCGGCATAATGCCCGCTTGTTAAATCCGCTTATTATTTTGTGATGGTGTGTCGCTAGTATGGTTGATCGAACGCTTGATGCCTCCGGGTTGCGCTGCCCGATGCCGCTGCTGAAAACGAAACTGGAACTGAACAGCATGGCGCCCGGAGAGGAACTGGAGGTGATTGCCACGGATTCCGGTTCGGCCCGCGACATTCCGGCCTTCCTGGAGCTGTCCGATCACAAGCTGATGAGCAGTTCTGAAGCCGCCGGACAGTACCGGTTTGTGATAAAGTGCGGCGGTTAAGGTTTCGGAGCTGTAAATGATCAGGACACTACGCGGTCTCGCACACAAATACTTCTCGGATGAAGAAGCCGTCATCCTGTTTCTGATACTGGTAACGGGGACCATCTTCGTTATCTGGTTCGGTGCCATGCTTGCGCCGGCCATTGCGTCTCTGATTGTCGCCTTTATTCTGCAGGGCCTGGTGACGAAGCTCAACAAGTTGGGGGTGCCGGAGACCGTGTCGATCATCGGGGTGTTCCTGGTGTTTCTCGGTGTGCTGGTGGGTTTCCTGTTTGGGCTTTTGCCGCTGATCTGGACCCAGCTGAGTAACCTGGCCGGTGAAGCGCCGCGAATCATCCGCGAGCTGCAATCCTATCTTGAGCTTTTACCGCAGCAATACCCACACCTGATCTCTGGAGAAGCCGTTACCACGGTTTACAGCCAGGTCAGTACCGAGGTGGGGCATATGACCCAGTGGCTGGTGTCTTTTTCCCTGTCGAGCATTCCCGATCTCGTGGCTTTGCTGATCTATATGGTGCTGGTACCCATTCTGGTGTTTTTCTTCCTCAAGGACCGGGAGGTTCTCCTGAGCTCCATAGCCAGGATGCTGCCGCCCCAGCGCCCGATGATGTTGCAGATCTGGCATGAGGTAAATCTTCAGTGCGCCAATTATGTCCGGGGCAAGGCGGTTGAGATCCTTATTGTTGGCGGCGCCACCTATCTATCCTTCAAGCTGCTGGGCATGCCCTATGCGGCGCTGCTCTCACTGCTGGTTGGCCTGAGCGTTGTGATTCCCTACATCGGCGCCGCTGTCGTCACCATCCCTGTTGCGGTTATAGCGCTTTTCGCCTTCGGTTGGAGCAGCCAGTTTATCTGGGTGATGGTGATCTACGGCGTTATCCAGGCGCTGGATGGCAACGTATTGGTCCCGATTCTGTTCTCGGAGGTAAACAACCTGCACCCGGTCGCAATTATCGTCGCGGTGCTGTTCTTCGGGGGCATTTGGGGCTTGTGGGGTGTTTTCTTCGCGATTCCACTGGCAACCATGCTCAAGGCGGTGTTTGCTGCGTGGCCAGTGAAGGAGTCGGCGCCGCCGGCGGAAAACAGCGGCGCTTGAAAGGCGCTTAAAGCGCCTTTACAGCCTCCAGAACCTCGTCCGCGTGGCCTTTGACTTTCACCCCACGCCATTCCGCTCTCAGCACCCCTTCCTTGTCGATCAGGAAGGTGCTGCGGTCGACGCCCATGTATTCCTTGCCGTATAGCTTTTTCAGCTTGATGACGTCAAAGAGCTTACAAAGGGCTTCGTCCTTGTCTGAAATTAGATGAAAGGGAAACTCATGCTTGGCCCGGAAATTCTCATGGGCTTTCAGGCCGTCCCTGGATACCCCGAGAATGACCGTGTCCAGCTCTTCAAACTGCTTCATCCGGTCACGAAAGTCCTGGCCCTCGGTGGTACAGCCGGGAGTGTTATCTTTCGGATAGAAGTAAATCACAACATTCTGACCCTTCAGGTCATCCAGCCGGATGGTCTGGTCTCCGGTGGCAGGTGCTTCAAAATCCGGAACGGGTTTGTTTAACTCAACGGATGGCATGACATCTCCTTTAATTCCCTTGTGTCAGTTCGTGCCCAACATTACCATATCGGTTTTATTCGGACGGAGCTTTTATGATTACGGGTAGCCTTGTCGCACTGGTCACGCCCATGCATCCAAACGGTGACATACACTGGGAGGATCTGGACAAGCTGGTAGACTTTCATATCGAAAACGGCACGCACGGCATTGTTGCTGTGGGCACCACCGGCGAATCCGCAACGCTCGACCCGGAAGAGCATTGCCAGACCATTGGCCACATCATCAAACGCGTTAATGGTCGCATCCCGGTTATTGCGGGCACCGGCGGTAACAGCACCCGTGAGGCCATCGAACTGACTTCCGAAGCCCACAAGCTTGGCGCGGATGCCTGTCTGCTCGTTGTTCCCTACTACAATAAGCCGACGCAGGAAGGTCTCTATCAGCACTTCAAAGCGATTGCCGAAGCCGTCCCCGGCATGAACCAGATGCTGTATAACGTGCCCGGCCGGACCGCGTGCGACATGCTGAACGAAACTGTGCTCCGGCTTGCCGATATCCCGAATATCGTTGGCATCAAAGACGCTACCGGCAATATTCCCCGGGGCGCTGAACTGATTGAAGCACTGGATGGCCGTCTGGCGGTTTATTCCGGTGATGATGCCACGGCATCGGAGCTGATGCTGGCCGGTGCCAAGGGCAATGTGTCGGTCACCGCGAACGTCGCGCCAAAGGCAATGTCCCAGCTGTGCGAAGCGGCCGTCGCAGGTAACCGTGAGGAGACAGAACGCCTTAACGAACTGCTGATGCCGCTGAACCGGAAGCTGTTCCTTGAGGCGAACCCGATTCCGGTGAAGTGGGCGCTCCATCGGATGGGAATGATTGGGGAAGGCATCCGCCTACCGCTGACCGTGCTCAGCGAAAAATTCCATGGCGAAGTGGAAGATGCCCTCAAGGCCTCAGGTGTACTCTGAGTTTGCTTAAATCATCCCATCACCGGAGTAACCTGATGCAGGTTCTAAAAGGAACCGGTAGTACCCTGATGTTCAGACCCGTTGTTATCGCATCCGGGCTGTTGCTTCTGGCAGCAGCCTCGGGTTGCAGTCTGGTTGAAGACCGCTCCGAACGTTATGTGAATGCCAGCGAAGGGAAACCGTTGGAGTTGCCCGAGACTGCCGACCGTTCCCGTTTCAGTCAGACCATGCCCATCCGTGATGTCCAGCCGGCCGATGCCAGCAAGATGTATCCGTCCGATATACCGCGTCCGCCGGACATGACGTCGGACATCCTGGATGAAAACTATGTGATTGAAGAACTCGATGGCCGGCTCTGGCTGCTGGTCAACGACGTGCCGGGAAGAATCTGGCCGGCCGTTAACAGCTACCTGACCGAGCGTGGTCTGGGGGTTGGTTTCGACAGCCCTCAACTGGGCATCCTTCAGACGGAACTTGCCAACTTCAGCAAGCGAGCGCGGGATCTGGTGGAGCTTTCCGACGCCCCGTCCGCCGGCGAACAGAAAGTGGTTCTCCAGGTCCGCATGGCGCCTGGCGTTCGTCGCAAGACCACCGAAGTGCAGGTGCGCAGGCTGGAAGTGGCTGACCAGCCAGACGAGCTTATTCCCTGGGCGGAAGTGACCGATCCCTCGGAGCAGGCGCTGGAACTCCAGAGGCGCCTGCTGACGGATCTGGGCGATTTTCTCAGGGCCCGTGAGGAAACCAAGTCCTTTTCCCGCGCTGCATCCGGAATGGTCAGCGAGCCTCTCGTTCGCTTGATTTCGGAAAATGATGATGCTGTCGCGATTCGCATGGAGCTTGATTACGGTCGCTCATGGGCGGAAGTTAGCCGCGCTCTGACAGACTCGGGTATCCCTGTTGTTGATCTCAACCGCAGTGAAGGCTGGTTCCATGTCGATTTCCGCACCGAAGACGAGCGGGATCCGGGCTGGTTCAGCTGGTTCAGCGACAAGGAAGCACCCCAGCACACCCACACGGTTAATCTCAGCCAGCAGAGCGATGCAATCGTCATCTCTGCCCAGGAAGTTCCGGATTACACGGGCAGCCGTGCAACATCGGATCTGCTCGCGCAACTGTTCGATTACCTATACTGATTCAGGAAGAGGCCGCCATTGGTGGCCGCTTTTCGGAGACCCCCAATGGAAAAACGCGAAGAACTGTATGCCGGCAAGGCAAAATCCGTCTACCGGACTGACAACCCCGACCGCTTTGTGCTGGAGTTCCGTGACGACACATCCGCTTTCGACGGCGAGAAAAAGGAACAGCTCAACCGCAAGGGCATGGTGAACAACAAGTTTAATGCGTTCATTATGGAGAAGCTGGAGGCGGCGGGCGTACCGACGCATTTTGAAGGGCTGCTGTCTTCTACCGAGTCGCTGGTTAAAAAGCTGGATATGATTCCGGTCGAGTGTGTGGTTCGCAACGTTTCTGCCGGTAGCCTCTGCCGTCGTCTCGGCGTAGAAGAAGGGCAGGAGCTGAATCCGCCCACCTACGAGCTGTTCCTTAAGAACGACGCGCTCCACGACCCCATGGTTAACGAATCACTGGCGGTCAGCTTTGGCTGGGCTGCAGCTGATGAGTTGGAGCAGATGAAGGCGCTGACCTACCAGGTCAACGACGTGCTCAAGGCCCTGTTCGATGACGCCGGAATGCTGCTTGTGGACTACAAGCTCGAGTTCGGTCGCAGTGAAGGCAAGATTGTGCTGGGTGATGAATTCAGCCCGGACGGTTGCCGGATCTGGGACAAGGAAACCCGCAAGAAAATGGATAAGGATCGCTTTCGGCAGGGGCTGGGAGACGTGATCGAAACATACGAAGAGGTCGGGCGTCGTCTGGGAATCCAGTTCGACTGACTAAAATTCATAACAAATTAAAAAGGTGTGTCATGCGTAACCTGATGCTTGCTGTAGGTGGGTCACTGATTCTGGTGGCGCCTATGTCTCAGGCAGATGTGATTGGTCTGGGTGCCAATGTAAGTTACTGGGATTCTGATTTGTCCGGTCAGGCGGCTGACAATGGCGATGTGGTCGATGTGGAAAATGACCTCAACCTGGATAGCGATTCCAATGCTAATGCGTCATTGTATCTGGAACATCCGGTGCCCTTGTTGCCGAATGTTCGTCTGAACTACACCGTAATTGAGCAAAGTGGGCGTGGCCGCCTGGGTACCTCTGGATTCGTCGGTATTCCGGGCAGCGTAGAGGTTCAATCTGACCTCGATCTCGACCAGCTGGACCTGACCCTTTATTACGAAATCCTGGATAATTGGGTGAATTTGGATCTCGGCATTACCGCACGCGATTTATCCGGCGAATTGGTTGTTCAAGACACTGACGGACTCTTCAGCGCCAGTGAAACCAAAGTAGATGGTGTGATTCCTATGGGCTACCTCGCAGCGCGTTTCGATCTTCCGCTAACGGGCGTGTCTGTGGGTGCTGAAGGCAACTTCATCAGCTTTGACGGCGATTCACTGCACGATTTCAACGCCTACGGCCAGTACGAGATCTCGCTGATCCAGCTCCGTGCAGGCTATCGTCAAATGTCCATTGATTATGAAGATGGCAACGACCGCCTGGATATTGAAATCGGC
>JAWWAT010000045.1:0-13628 GCA_033721635.1 Marinobacter sp.
ATTACCGCCCTCAAGGACGACAAGCGGGTTCGCCTGGTGGTCAGCGACTGGCAGGAGCAGCCCGAATGACACCCGACCTGATATTGCCCTCTCCGGCCAAGCTGAATCTGTTTCTGCACATTGTCGGGCGCCGGGAGGACGGCTATCACGAACTTCAGACCCTGTTTCAGTTTCTCGACTACGGAGACGACCTGAGTTTCATCCTCACACCGGGAGAGCCCGGCGTGAGGCTCGCGGAGCCTGTTCCAGGTGTCGACGATGACGACAACCTCATCATCCGCGCCGCCCGGGCCCTACTTGAACGGGCTCCGGGCGACCTGCCCGGCGTGACCATTGGCATCACCAAACGGCTGCCCATGGGTGGGGGGCTTGGAGGCGGAAGCTCCAACGCGGCCACCACCCTGCTGGGGCTCAATCATCTCTGGCGCCTGGGTCTGAACCTCGATGAACTCGCCGAACTCGGCCTCAAGCTGGGCGCCGACGTGCCCGTGTTTGTGCGCGGCCACGCCGCCTTCGGCGAGGGGGTTGGTGAAACACTGACCAACGCCAATCCGCCGGAAGACTGGTTTGTTGTTATCAAGCCTGGCTGCGACATAAACACTGGCAAGATTTTTTCCGAGCAAGGGTTGACAAGGAACACCCCGAGAATCAAAATAGCGCCCGCTTTTGAGGGAGACGCCTCGAGGTACCGAAACGACTGTGAGGATGTAGTTCGCAAACTGTATCCTGAGGTTAACCAGAGCCTGGAATGGCTTTCACAATTCGGACCTGCAAGATTAACCGGAACCGGGGCTTGCATATTTGGACGTTTCCCGACAGAATCCGCAGCCCGGATCATCTGGGAAAGCAAACCCTCCGGCGTCACGGGGTTCGTAGCTAAAGGGGTGAACAGTTCACCTCTACACAAAAAGCTAACAGAGCTGGAATGATGCCAAAAAAGCACGATACTGGGGTGTCGCCAAGTGGTAAGGCAACGGGTTTTGATCCCGTCATGCGCAGGTTCGAATCCTGCCACCCCAGCCACCTTTCTCCCGCTTCTTCTGAATCAAACGCCGATACTGAGAAGGATGCCGTCGTGTCCAAACTGATGATCTTCGCTGGCAACGCCAACCCTGAACTGGCTCAAGCGATTGCCCGCAAACTCCACATTCCCATGGGTCAGGCCACTGTAGGCCGTTTCAGCGACGGGGAAACCACCGTCGAGATCAATGAGAATGTCCGCGGCCATGATGTGTTCATCATCCAGCCGACCTGCTACCCCACCAACGATAACCTGATGGAACTGATCGTGATGGCCGACGCACTTCGCCGTGCTTCCGCTACACGGGTTACTGCCGTTATCCCCTATTACGGATACGCGCGCCAGGATCGCCGGGTACGCTCTACCCGTGTTGCCATCAGCGCCAAGGTGGTAGCCGACATGATTTCCAGCATCGGCGTTGACCGGGTTCTGACCGTTGACCTGCACGCCGACCAGATCCAGGGCTTCTTCGATATCCCGGTGGACAACATCTACGCCACACCGGTTATGCTCGAAGACATCTTCAAGCAGCGTTTCGAGAACTTTGTCGTGGTATCTCCGGACGTTGGCGGCGTGGTTCGCGCCCGTGCCGTGGCCAAGCGCCTGGACGACGCCGACCTTGCCATCATCGACAAGCGTCGTCCGAAAGCGAACGTCTCCCAAGTGATGCACATCATCGGTGATGTCAAAGACAAGACCTGTATCCTGGTAGACGACATTATTGATACCGCCGGCACACTGTGCAAAGCGGCCAACGCCCTGAAAGAACACGGCGCGGCCCGCGTGGTTGCCTACATCACCCATCCGGTTCTCTCCGGCCCGGCCATTGATAACATCAATGCCTCACAGCTGGACGAACTTGTGGTCTGCGATACCATCCCGCTGGGTGACAAAGCGCACAATTGTGATAGAATCCGCGTCCTCGGAATGGCAGGGCTGCTTGCGGAGTCGATTCGCCGCGTAAGCAACGAAGAGTCCATCAGTGCCATGTTCGAGAATGCCTGAGTGACCTTTCGGTCGTAATATCAAGGCATTACAAGCAGTTACCGGGTCGGGAGCCTACACAGGCTCCCGACTCTTTTAGTCAGCCGGAAAAATCCGGCTTTTCAGAAACATCACCTGATCCTACGCCTGGTCGCGGGCAGTTCAGGTGACGATTGAGGTTATTACCATGTCTCAGGAATTTGTTATCGAAGCATTTCCTCGTGACGATCAGGGGAGAGGTGCGAGCCGCCGCCTGCGTCGTGAGGAACGGAAAATCCCGGCCATCATCTATGGTGGCAACAAGGATGCAACTCCGATTGCCATCTGGCACAACGAGCTGAAGAAGGCCCTGGAGAACGAAGCATTCTTCTCCCACGTTCTGACCGTTGAGCTGAACGGCAAGAAAGAAAGCGTGATCCTGAAGGATCTGCAGCGTCACCCGTACAAGCCGATCCTGACCCACGCTGACTTCCTGCGTGTTGACAAGGACCACGAGATCCACGTCAACGTACCGCTGCACTTCATCAACGAAGACACCGCACCGGCTATCAAGCTCCACGGCGGCGTAGCGAACCACCAGATCAACGAAGTTGAAGTGATCTGTCTGCCGCAGAACCTGCCCGAGTTCATCGAAGTGGACATGACTACTGTCGAGATGGACCAGGTAGTTCACCTGAGCGACCTGAAACTGCCGAAAGACGTCAAGATTGCCGCCCTGCTCCAGGGTGAAGATCACGACCTGCCGGTTGTGGCTATCCATAAGCCGCGCGGCGCCAAGGTTGATGACGAAGCCGAAGACGGCGAAGAAGGTGAAGAAGGCGAAGACAAGGAGTAATCACTCCTGCACTGAGGAGGGCAACGGCGAATGGCGCAGGATATTGTCATGGTGGTTGGTCTGGGGAACCCCGGCGCTGACTACGAGAATACCCGCCACAACGCCGGCGCCCTCTTCGTGGAAGCTCTGGCTCGCTCCGCGGGCCAGACGCTCCGCCCCGAAAAGAAATACCACGGGCTCTATGCCCGCATTCAATGGCAGGGCCTGGACCTGCACCTCCTGAATCCAACCACGTTCATGAATCGCAGCGGCCTGGCCATCAAGGCGCTGGCAGACTTCTTCAAGATTCAGCCCCAACAGATTCTGATTGCCCACGACGAACTCGATCTGCCCCCGGGTACCGCCAAGCTCAAGAAAGGTGGCGGCCACGGCGGACACAACGGCCTGCGTGACGCCATCGCCCACCTGGGCACCAACGATTTCCAGAGACTGCGCATCGGTATCGGCCACCCCGGCGACAGCCGCAGGGTAACCGGGTACGTCCTCGGCCGCCTGGGCAAACAGGAAACCGAGGAACTGAACGCAGTGATCGACGAAATCATGCGGGTATTACCGGATGCAGCCAGCGGCAAACTCCCCGCCGCCATGAATCGCCTGCACAGTTTCAAACCGGTATAATCCGCTCAAATTTTTCCAGCACCAGCAGAGGCATTCCATGGGATTTAACTGCGGCATCGTCGGCCTTCCCAACGTCGGCAAATCTACCCTGTTCAACGCACTGACCAAATCCGGCATTGGCGCGGAAAACTTCCCGTTCTGCACCATCGAGCCCAACGCCGGTGTTGTCGCCATGCCGGACCCGCGTCTCAACAAGCTGGCGGAAATCGTAAAGCCGGAACGTGTCGTCCCGACCACCATGGAATTTGTCGACATCGCCGGCCTGGTGGCGGGCGCATCCAAGGGCGAGGGCCTGGGCAACCAGTTCCTGGCCAATATCCGCCAGACCGATGCGATCGCCCACGTGGTGCGCTGCTTTGAGGACGGCAATGTCATTCATGTCGCCAACAAGGTAGACCCCGCCTCCGACATCGAAGTCATCAACACCGAGCTGGCCCTCGCCGATCTGGAAACCGTTGAAAAAGCCATCAAGCGGGTTCAGCGCGTAGCCAAGAGCGGTGACAAGGAAGCCAAGGCCCAACTGGAGATGTTCGAGAAACTGCTGCCGGTGCTGAACGAGGGAAAACCGGTGCGCAGCATGAACCTCGACAAGGACCAGATGGCCCTGATCCGCGAGCTTTGCCTGCTGACCGTCAAGCCGACCATGTACATTGCCAACGTCAGCGAAGACGGGTTCGAGAACAACCCGCATCTGGACACAGTTCGCAAGATCGCCGAGTCGGAAAATGCCGTGGTTGTGCCCATCTGCAACAAGATAGAAGCCGAGATCTCCGAGCTGGAAGACGATGAGAAATCCATGTTCCTGGAGGAAATGGGCATGGAAGAGCCAGGCCTGGATCGCGTTATTCGCGGCGGCTACGGCCTGCTGGGCCTGCAGACCTACTTTACCGCCGGGGTGAAGGAAGTCCGCGCCTGGACCGTGAAAATCGGCGCCACAGCGCCCCAGGCGGCCGGCGTGATCCATACCGACTTTGAACGCGGTTTCATCCGGGCAGAAGTGGTGAGCTACGACGATTATGTGAAGTACAACGGCGAAGCGGGGGCGAAAGATGCCGGGAAATGGCGTCTAGAAGGCAAGGAATACATCGTGAAAGACGGCGACGTTATCCACTTCCGCTTCAACGTGTAATTTTTCAGGAAAAACTGGCGCCCAAGCCTTGACAGAAAGGGCCCAAATACTGAAAATACGCGCCTCGTTTAGGGCGATGCCCGGAGCGAAATGGCAAGGTAGCTCAGTTGGTTAGAGCACAGCACTCATAATGCTGGGGTCGGCGGTTCGACTCCGCCCCTTGCTACCAGTATTCGAAAGCCCGGCTCGTAAGAGTCGGGCTTTTTTAATACCTGAAAGGTCGGAGGCAAACCGACGAAGGCGGTGCGACCGGTGCATGCAACGCGTGCGGAGGAACGTCGGAGTCAGTCTTCTCGATCTCGCTGTCTCCCGGGAATATCCCAGGCATCATGACTCTTCTCGCCAATTAAGCGACAGGCTCGTATTGCGTCCCTGAAGTCTTCCTTAAGCCGGCTATCCTTCACTTTGTGGGAAATATACATGGACAAATCTATCCAGGCGGCTGTCCGTTCATAAAAAGGCCCTTGAGAACCTTCGAGATAGAGATCCATCATAATCCAAGGTAGAACCACGACATCGACGCGACCGAGCCTGAGCATTTCGACCGCCTGAGCCCAATCAGAGACATGAGTTACGTTAGGGCTATCGCCTTTTAAAAGATCTAAACCGGCAAATTTTCGGACAAATCCAAAATTGAGCCCTGTCATGCTCTCTAAGGGCGGCAAATCCTGAACCATGAGATACACATATTCCAATTGGAACAACGGACCACCAAAGTCAGCGTACTGATCCCTTTCTACCGTTTGAATTAACGGCAACCCAACCGAAATACCACCTTTTTCCAGTTGTCTAAGTATCTGGGCCAACGGCATGTTAACGAACCTGAAATCCCCATCTACGCGGCTAAAAACACACCGGTAATAAGGCGCAAAACGACCTACGAGCCTTCCATTTTCGACAGAAATTTCGCGTTCTATATCGGCAAAGACTCCAACAATATGGTGGCGTTTTGAATCGGCAGACAGGGATAGAGAGAAAAACAGAAGTAAAAGGAAATTCAGAAGCTTGGGCCATACGAGCCTTTGCATGCCTCACCCCCAATCGTGCGAATACAGTGCACACCATCTAAAGCATTCAAGAGAACAACGGTGACAGTTACTAATCCATAGCTTCAAACGCTCTCTTCATAGTAGCTGTCGTATCGGCACTGCGCTCATCTACTTGACTGCATCATGGTCAATTATTCAGATCCTGACGTCTGACAGGGATATCCCAGCTGCCCTGGTTTTGCTCCGCAATAAACCGGCATTTTCTAATTGCCTTTCTGAGATCTTCCGTCAAATCACTATCGTCCGCGCGATGTGAAATGTACATCGAAAGGTCTACCCAAGCGGCAGTCCGATCATAGTAGGGTTGGTCGAACCCCTTCATATACAAATCGATGAGCACCCAGGGTAGAACAACGACATCCACACGACCGCGCTTGAGCATCTCGACGGCCTGGCTCCAGTCAGAAACGGGGATTACGAGGGGATCAGCACCTCTCAGGAGCTTATCTCCGACGAACTGCCGAACAAATGCGAACCTGAGGCCACTGAGACTATTTAGGGGCGGTAAATCCTGGAGCAGAAGATAGACATACTCCGTCTGGAACAATAGCCCGCCAAAATCGGCGTATTCATCCCGCTCGGCCGTCTGCACCATCGGCAGACCAGCGGAAATACCACCTTTCTCCAAGCGGTAAAGCATTTGAGCCAACGGCATTTCAACAAATTGGAAATCGCTCTCTACCCGGCTGAAAACACATTGATAATAGGGCGCAAATCGCCCTACCAGCTCGCCATTTTCAACAGCTAGTTCCCGATCGATACCTTCGAAAACCCCAATGACATGAGAGCGTTTCGAGTCAGCAAACAGGGACAGGGAAAATAAAGACAACCAAACAAGCTGAAGAAGTTTGGGTGAAAAAAGCCGATCCATGTTTCCACCTCCGAAGCACGCGGGTCCGATACGTGCTTTTTGACTGCATTCAGTGCGTAAAGCGCTGTCATTTCATGGCAGACAGATCACCACTACGCACAATGATAGTGCTCAAGTAGTCGAATTGCCCATTTTCTGGTCACTTTTTCTTTGTCTGTGTAGTTAAACAGGCTTTGGCTGCCCATATTCAGGACTTTCTGTACCCTGACCGCTCCACTTCAATTCCTGATACGTGAACGCAGCGCACATTGCCTTCGTAAATTCCCCCCTATGAGATCAACCAAAGACAGAGTTCGCCAGGCCATCTCCTTCGAAGTGATCGGCCTCCTGCTTTCCGTTCCCCTCGCCGCCTCGACGTTCGGTTTCGATATGGGAAAAACCGGAGTCCTGGGTGTGGTGGGCGCCACCATCGCAACCGTCTGGAACTACCTGTTCAACCTGGGGTTCGATCACGGCCTGAAACACTTTACCGGCTCAACCCGCAAATCCCTGCGGATCCGTTTGCTGCACGCAGTGAGTTTCGAACTGGGTCTGATGCTGATCTTCCTGCCGATCATTGCCTGGTGGATGAGCATTGGTCTGCTGGAGGCGTTGATCGTGGATGTGGCATTCGTGCTGTTCTATCTGGTGTATGCGTTCGTATTCACCTGGTGCTACGACACCATATTTCCTGACACGGACGCCAAGAAATCCAACGCCACTTAAACAAACTTTGACAATACCGGGGGCGGGACTCGGAAAGGATAGAGGTTCCGCCCGAATGCGTTTTAAGGTTGTATCGCATTATGAAATCCCGCCATGCACTCACGGTGTTCCTGGCCGTTATTTTGGTTCCCATTGCCCTTGGCTTCGCTGGCGCGAGCGTGAAGGCGGCCTTGCTGTCGATCGGTGTTTTCTGGGCCTGCCTGGCGATATTCTTCTATCCATACATCAGCGACTATCTGAAGGCTGAAAGAAGGCAGCGCGACGACTAGCGCTTTAGCGCCCGCCCCTCAATTCGATTCTTTTTCTTCCGGACTGCAACGATCCTCTCACAGCAAACTCTGTGGCATACTCACGGGCTGAAACCCACAAAGAACAATACACCAGCAAGGACCGTCGACATGAAACCGGAAACCCTCGCCCTGCACGCAGGCTTTAAAAGCGATCCCACTACCCGGGCGGCGACCACGCCGATTTACCAGACCACGTCCTACACCTTCGACGACACCCAGCACGGTGCCGATCTGTTCGACCTGAAGGTTCAGGGCAATATCTACACCCGCATCATGAACCCGACCAACGCGGTTCTGGAAGAGCGGATGACAGAGCTGGAAGGCGGTGTTGGCGCCCTGGCCGTAGCCTCTGGCATGGCAGCTATCACCTACGCCCTGCAAACCATCTGCAAGGTGGGCAACAACATTGTCAGCACCAGCCAGCTGTATGGCGGCACCTATAACCTGTTTGCCCACTCGCTGCCGAACCAGGGCATTGAGTGCCGAATGGTTGGCCACGATGATTTCGATGCCGTGGAAAAGGCCATTGATGGAAACACCCGCGCGCTCTTCTGCGAGTCTATCGGCAACCCGGCCGGCAACGTGGTCGACATCCAGCGCTGGGCCGAGATTGCCCACAAACACGGCATCCCGCTGATGGTGGACAACACCGTTGCCACGCCGTTCCTGTGCCGCCCCATCGAGCACGGTGCCGATATTATTATCCACTCACTTACCAAGTACATCGGCGGCCACGGCACCACCGTAGCCGGCGTGGTAGTGGATTCCGGCAAATTTGACTGGAAGGCCAGCGCCGAAAAGTTCCCGATGCTTAACGAGCCGGATCCTTCCTACCACGGCGTGGTTTACACCGACGCTCTTGGCCCCGCAGCCTTCATCGGCCGCTGCCGTGTAGTCCCGCTGCGCAACACAGGTGCTGCCCTGGCGCCGTTTAATGCGTTCCTGATCATGCAGGGACTGGAAACCCTGGCGCTGCGTATGGAACGCCATTGTGAGAACGCAGAGAAAGTCGCCAACTTCCTGCAGGAGCATCCCTCTGTAGAGTGGGTCAACTACGCGACCCTGGCCAACAGCCCCTACAAGTCAACCTGCGACAAGATCTGTGGCGGTAAGGCCTCCGGCATCCTGAGCTTTGGCATCAAGGGTGGCCGGGAAGCCGGGGCAAAGTTCATTGATGCACTGGAACTGATCCTGCGTCTGGTGAATATCGGTGACGCCAAGTCCCTGGCCTGTCACCCGGCAACTACGACCCACCGCCAGCTGAACCCGGAGGAGCTGAAGAGTGCCGGCGTAAGCGAGGATCTGGTGCGGCTGTCCATCGGCATCGAGCATGTCGACGACCTCATTGCCGACATCAGCCAGGCTCTGGACAAAGCCCAGGCTTGATAAAGGGCAACCGGGTACGACCAATGTCGTGCCCGGCACCCCCGTGATTGCCCCTACCTGTCTTGTAACTCCCCCGCCAGCCCATTACTCTTTAGAGTTCTCCATACCCGAATCGAGAGTCCGGTTGCATGAGCGACAGCGCAAAATCCCGCATCACCAGTGGTTCCAAATTCCGCAACGAGCATGGCTTCTCAGCCATCAAGGACGGCGTCAAGCGGTCATCGAAGCAGGAAGCCACATCAGCGGAGAAGCGAGAGCCGAAGCCCAAATGGCTGCGGGCACGCATGCCCGGAGGCGAGCGCTATGAGGCAGTGCGCAAGAACGTTAGTGAGCACCGGTTGAGCACCGTTTGCCAGGAATCACATTGCCCGAACATCGGTGAATGCTGGACCGCCGGTACGGCCACCATCATGGTGATGGGTTCTGTCTGTACCCGGGCCTGCAAATTCTGCGCGGTGGATACCGGCAACCCGAAAGGCTGGCTCGATCATGAAGAGCCGGAGAACACGGCCAAGTCCGTAGAGCTTATGGGGCTTCGCTACATTGTGCTTACCTCGGTAGACCGTGACGACCTCGACGATGGTGGCGCTGCGCACTATGCCGCCTGTGTCTCGGCCATCAAACAGCGCACTCCCGAAGTGGCCGTTGAAGCACTGACGCCGGATTTCGACGCGGTCATGTCCGACGTCGAGAAGGTAGTGGATTCCGGGCTGGACGTCTTCGCCCAGAACGTGGAAACCGTCAAACGGCTGACTAGCCGGGTCCGTGACCCGCGCGCCGGTTATGAAAAAACCCTGCGGGTTCTGGAACACGCCAAGAAACACCGCCCGGATGTGCTCACCAAGACCAGCCTGATGCTGGGCCTGGGTGAAACCGAAGAGGAAATCCTGGAGACCATGGACGACCTGCGCGCCATCGGTGTGGATATCCTGACTCTGGGCCAGTACCTGCGCCCTACCCCGAATCACCTACCGGTAGAACGCTACGTCACCCCCGAGGAGTTCAACCGTTACCGGGAAATCGGCCTGGAGAAAGGCTTCATGGAAGTGCCATCCGGTCCCATGGTTCGCTCCAGCTACCGGGCCGATAAGGTCTTCGACAAAAACAATCTTGGTCTCGCCGTGCCCGAGGTCCCTCAGGCCTCCAATGCCATGCAGATTCCGGTGAAGGCCATCGACTGAGAACATCCATGCTGACACTGCTGCGAAATGCCCGGCTGAAGTACAAATTCTGGTTGCTGAACATTGTCGTTTTTGCGGTTCTCTGCTTACTCGTTCTTTACGCCATGCACACCATCGCCGGGCAGACCGGCAAGGCGTTCGATCAGGTGTTTGCCGAAACAGCCTCCGGCTTTGCCGTGGTGGTCGCTGTCCTTATGGTGCTCGAGATGGCTGGCTCCCAGCTGCTGATCTCGTTTATCGAGCGCCACGTGAATCGCCTTAAAAACACCATGGTCGAGGTACAGGCCTCAGGCAATCTGAGCCAGCGGGCGTTGGTGGATTCCACCGACGAGATCGGGGAAATGGCCAGCGCCTTCAATGCCATGCAGGACCGCACCGTTGGGGTGGTCCGAAGCATGAAGGAAGCCATCGATCGGTTGCATCACGAAGTTGAAGAACTCACCTCGGCTGCCGAAGCCCGCCGGGATGACCTGGGCCGTCAACAACAGGGCGCCGACCGGTCCGCGGAAGTCATCGAAACCATGCTGCAGAGCTTCACTGGCATTGCTGAGCAAGCCGGAATCGCCAAGACCCTGTCCCACGAAGCCAGCGAGGCGGCCCGGGACGGCAGCACCCGCGTTGGCCAGAGCGCCGACAGCATCCGCAAGCTCGCGGATGTGGTGCGCAATTCCGCCAGCAGCGTCGAAGCCCTGGCCGAGAACAGCCATGAAATCAGCCACGCCATCACCGAGATCCGGGGTATTGCCGAACAGACCAATTTGCTGGCCCTGAACGCGGCCATCGAGGCGGCCCGGGCCGGCGAACAGGGCCGGGGGTTTGCCGTGGTTGCCGATGAAGTCCGCAAACTGGCCCAGCGGGTCCAGGACTCTACCGATCAGATTCAGGGCACCATCGACCGGCTTCTAAGCGCCATCAGCACGGCCGTGAACCAGATGACCGGCAGTTCCGAGGATGCTACCCGCTGCGTCGAGGAATCCGAAGAAGGCCGCCGTGCCCTGGAAGCCATCAACGAGGTGGTCAGCCGGATCGATCACACCAACCAGGAAATCGCCAACGTCTCGGCGGACCAGACCGCTGGCACCGACGACGTGCTGGCCAACGTGCAGGGCATTCGCGAGACCACCCAGAACATGGTGACCCAGCTTGCCGAGAGCGCCGATATGAGTCGCCGCCTGAAAAAGCTGATCGATTCCCTGGAAGAAGCCTCGTCAAAGGTCACGGTTCACTGAGGTTTGTGGCACACTCTGCAATCGTTTGAACTGGCAGAGTAGTTGTTCATGAATCGTCTTCGTACCCTGTATGACCGCCTGATTTTTCCACATCCATTTATTATCCTGGCGGCTTTCGCCCTGCTGCTGGCCGTCGCCGCCATCAAATTCGGCGAATTTCGACTGGATGCGTCCGCCGAATCCCTGGTGCTGGAAAACGACCGCTCTCTCGAACAATACCGCCAGGTGAACCGTCGCTTTACCACCTCCGATGATTTCCTGATCGTCACCTATACCCCCGAGAGCGAACTGTTCTCTGAAGATGGCCTGGCAAGACTGGGCGCGTTGCGGGATGAACTGCAAAACCTGGACGCCGTGGGTTCCACCAACAGCATCCTCAACGTGCCGCTCCTGCACAGCCCGGATCTGACGCTGGATACCGTGGACAGCGAAATCAAGACCCTGGACGAACACGATGTGGCACCGGACACAGCCCGCGCGGCGCTACTGAACAATCCGCTCTACCCCAACCTTCTGATCAGTGAAGACGGACGAACAACCGCAATACAGGTCAATCTACCCACACCGGATCGTTATTTTGAGCTGCTGAGAAAGCGCAACGATCTGCGAGACAAGGCTGACGCTGGCGAAGCCTCCGAGGCAGAGCTGGCAGAACTGGAGCAGGTAAAACAGGAGTTCATCGACTTTACCGAGACCCTCGGGGTCGAACGCGATGCCACCATCCGCACCGTTCGCTCTATCCTCGACAACTACCGGGATAGCGCCGAAATACATCTGGGCGGCGTACCCATGATCGTGGCGGACATGATCCGCTTCATCGAAAACGACCTGTCGACCTTCGGGCTCGGCGTGCTCGCGTTTCTGCTGCTCACCCTGGCCATTATCTTCCGGCAGTGGCGCTGGGTGCTGGTGCCGCTGTTGTGCTGTGGCTTTACGGTCTGGCTGATGATCGGCTTTCTGGGCTGGGCCCAGTGGCCGGTGACGGTTATCTCCTCCAACTTCATTTCCCTGCTGCTGATCATGACCCTGTCGCTCACCATCCACCTGATCGTGCGCTACCGGGAATTCCAGCATGACGAGCCCGAGGCCAGTCCCAGAGACACCCTGCGCAATACCGTGATGGCGATGATCAAGCCCTGCTTCTACATGGCCATCACCACCATTGTCGCCTTCGGCTCCCTAACCTTCAGCGGCATTCGCCCGGTCATCGATTTCGGCTGGATGATGACCCTGGGCCTGACCGTGGCTTTTCTCATCACCTTCATTGTTTTCCCGGCCCTGCTCACCCTGTTGCCACCACCACTGGACAGCCGGGTGACCTCCGACCGGATTCCCTTCACCGATGCCTTTGCCCGGTTCACGGAGCACTTCGGCAAGACGGTTTTGGTCGGCTCCGGCCTGATTGCAATTCTCTGCGTGGTCGGCCTGAGCAAGCTGACGGTGGAAAACAGCTTTATCGACTACTTCAAATCGTCCACAGAAATCCATCAGGGCATGATCACCATCGACAATCGCCTGGGCGGCACCACGCCCCTGGACGTCGTGATCACCGACGATCCACCACCGGAAGGCGCCAGCACCGGCGACCCGTTTGCCAGCGACTGTGATCCGTTCGTGGAGGACTGTGGCGCCGGCGAGGAATACCGGGATACCTGGTACACCTACCAGAAAATGGAAGAACTGGAGGCCGTTCACGAGTACCTGGACGGACTACCGGAAACCGGGAAGGTGCTGTCGATCAACACCACGCTGGATATCCTCGCCAGGATCAACCAGGGCGAGCCCCTGGATGCCCTGGAACTGGCGTTTGTTCCCGCTGCCGTGCCGGATGACCTCCAGGACACGCTGCTGACACCCTACATCTCCGAGGAACACGACCAGGCGCGATTCAGCATTCGAATCCTGGAAACCATGCCCGACCTGCGCCGACAGGAGCTGCTGGATCGCATCCATAATCACCTAACCACGGAGCTGGGCTACTCGGAGGATCAGGTGCTCTTCGCAGGCATGACCGTGATGTACAACAACATGCTGCAAAGCTTGTTCGATTCCCAGATCAAGACCATCGGCGTGGTCTTCGCCGCCATCATGGCAATGTTCCTGATCCTGTTCCGCTCGCTAAAACTGGCGCTGATTGGCATCGCCCCCAACCTGATTGCCGCCGGCTCGGTGCTCGGCCTGATGGGCTGGTTGGGCATTCCACTGGATATGATGACCATCACCGTGGCCGCCATCACCGTGGGCATCGCCGTGGACGACACCATTCACTACATCCATCGGTTCAAAACCGAATTCCAGAAAGATGGCGACTACATCGCCACCATGCACCG
>JAWWAT010000046.1:0-13571 GCA_033721635.1 Marinobacter sp.
GAGCGGAATTCAATGCCCCAGAACTCATACCCCAGACCTTCCACTACAGGCTGAAGAATGTCTTCCAGTTGCTTAAGCTTGGCTGACAAGTTTTGCCTTCTCCGTTATCAATTTACCGGCCCCAAAAACAAAAAAAGGGCTGTTTTATCAGCCCTTTTTATGCACCAGGGCCCTTTGCGCCAGGCCCCTTAATCAAAAAGCCCCGAACAATGGGGCCTTTTGTTGCAAGAACTCGCAGGAAGCAAACCGGTGTACCGCTTCCTGCTGACAGACACCTGGCCTGCCAGAAACCCGCCAACAACACCCGGCAGGTCCCAATATCCGCCGGAGTATAGAGACGCCGGACAGACTGGTCAAGGACTGACCAAAAAAAACGGCCTGGAAACTCCAAGCCGTTTTTCTTCTAATATGGTGCCCGGGGCCGGACTCGAACCGGCACGGCTTTCGCCACTACCCCCTCAAGATAGCGTGTCTACCAGTTTCACCACCCGGGCAACATTCTTACTCGAGCTCAGGGAGATCAGACTCCCCGCCCTCGGTTTCGCTGGCTGCGGCTTCGCCATTGTCAGCAGCGGTATCAGCCGGGGCGGCACTGCTGGATTCCTGCACCACAGGAATACCCGCTTCCCCTGCCACTTCGGCACGCTGCTTGGCAAAAATCGCCAGCGAGAAACTTGTTACAAAAAACACCACTGCAAGCAGGGTCGTAAAGCGGGTCAGAAAGCTGCCGCTGCCCTGGCTACCAAAGACTGTCTGGGAAGCGCCACCACCAAAAGCGGCACCAGCATCAGCGCCCTTGCCCTGCTGGATCAGCACCAGACCCACCAGCGCCACCGCGATCACCACGTGCACAACGACTACCAGTGTTTCTACCCAATCCATAACGACTCTCGCGAACCTTTTAAATTCAGGTACCCGCCGGAACACTCCGGCAAATACTTACAAAATCTTTTGCGTTGAGCGACGCCCCGCCGATCAAACCGCCGTCAATATCCGGCTCGGCAAAAAGAGCGGCTGCATTATCCGCTTTTACACTGCCCCCGTAAAGGAGGGATATTTCATTGGCCGGTGCGCCCATTTCTGCAAGCACCCGCCGGATCGCCCCATGCATCGCCTGGGCGTCTTTCGCCGTAGCGGTTTTGCCGGTGCCGATTGCCCAGACCGGCTCGTAGGCAACAATCACACGCTGCCACTGCCCCTCTGCAATCTTCGCCAATCCGGCCCTCACCTGTGAGGCGACAACCGCTTCGGCGTTACCTGCCTCGCGCTCTTCCAGAGTCTCACCGACACAAAGCACCGCATAAAGCCCGGCCCCAATGATGCGCTCGACCTTTTCGGCAACTACATCGTCTTTTTCACCGAAGAGCTGGCGACGCTCGGAATGACCAACCAGGGCATATTGGCAGCCCTGATCCGACGCCATCTCCGCGGAAATTTCGCCGGTGTAGGCCCCGGAAGCCCACTGCCCCACGTTCTGAACGCCAACTGACAGAGAATCGCCTACGTTTGCGACCACGTCTCCGACATAAATTGCGGGAGGAATAATAACAACCTCGACGCCATTATCAAGAGAGGCCGTCTGGGAGCGCACATCGCTTACCAGCGCTTGTGCCAGGTCTTTCGACCCGTTCATTTTCCAGTTTCCGGCTACGATCTTACGACGCATAACAGTTCCCGAACGTGAGGGAGGGCGAACTATACAGCACTCCCTCCCCGCAGACAACCGCCTGAAAACACAAAATTAAGCGGTGGATTTCTCGACAACTCTTGCCAGTTCCTCGACCACCTTCAGTATCTGGTTGGCGTCCTGCCCTTCTGCCATCACACGGATCAAAGGCTCGGTCCCGGAAGCCCTGAGCAGAATTCGCCCGGCACCGCCCAGCTCCGCCTCGGCTTTTTGTACGGCGGCCACGATATCGTCGCGACTGAACGGATCGAAACGTTGCTGAACCCGTACATTGATCATTTTCTGGGGCAGCTTGCTCATACCCTGACGGAGGTCGGAGAGGGTTTTGCCGGACTTCCAGACAGAAAGCAGAACCTGGAGCGCCGAGACGATACCATCACCAGTACTGGTACAGTCCCGAATCACCATGTGGCCTGAACCTTCGCCACCCAAAACCCAGTTGTTGGCCAGCAGACGCTCCATCACGTAGCGGTCGCCGACCTTTGCTCGCTCGAACTCGATTCCGATCTCTTTCAGCGCCAGCTCAACCCCTAAATTGGTCATTAGCGTACCGACAACACCGCCCTTCAGGCGGTCTTCGGCGAAGCGCTGGGAGGCGATGACGTAGAGAAGCTCGTCGCCATCCACTTCGGAGCCGTCGCGATCTACCATCAGTACCCGATCGCCATCACCGTCGAAGGCAATACCAAGATCTGCGCCCTTCTCCTTCACCGCCGCTTTCAGGGCATCGAGGTGAGTGGAGCCAACGTTGAGGTTGATGTTCAGTCCATCGGGATCGCCCCCGATCACCGACACCTTGGCACCAAGCTCGCGGAATACCTTGGGGGCCACGTGATAGGTCGCGCCATGGGCACAATCCAGAACCACCTTCATCCCATCAAGGGTAAACTCGTTGGGCACTGTGCTCTTGCAGAATTCCACATAGCGGCCGGGGGCATCGTCCACGCGGGACGCCTTGCCCAATTCCGTTGGTTCACAAACCTCAATCGGCTTATCCAGCCAGCGCTCAATCTCCGCTTCCAGGGCATCGTCAAGCTTGGTGCCGGCTGCCGAGAAGAACTTGATGCCATTATCGTGATGGGGGTTGTGGGAAGCACTGATCACGATGCCGGCCGACGCACGGAAGGTGCGAGTAAGATAGGCAATAGCAGGTGTTGGCATCGGGCCGAGCAGCTTTACATCAACACCCGCCGCCGCAAGGCCAGCCTCGAGGGCCGACTCAAACATGTAACCGGACAGCCGGGTATCCTTGCCGATCAGTACGCTGTTGCGCTGGCCATCCCGCTTGAAGGCCTGACCGGCGGCCCAACCCAGCTTGAGCATGAATTCGGGTGTAATCGGATACTCACCCACCCGTCCGCGAATACCGTCCGTACCAAAATATTTCCGCTCGGACATTAACCTGCCTCCTTCACCGCCGCCATTACACGGACGGCATCGACTGTTTCCCTCACATCGTGCACACGAATAATGCTTGCACCCTTCATGGCCGCTATTGTCGCGGCCGCAAGGCTTGCGGGCAACCTTTCATTCACATCCCTGCCGGTGATATGCCCAAGCATGGACTTCCTGGAGACACCGACCAGCAGCGGATGCCCGAGGATGTGCATCTGTTCGAGGGACGCCAGCAGTTGCAGGTTGTGCTCGAGACTTTTCCCAAACCCAAAGCCGGGATCAAGAAGGATGTTTTCCGGGCGAATACCGGCAAACTCCGCCACCCGTATTCTTTCGGTCAGAAAAGCACTGACTTCCCGTCGCACGTTTCGATACTCGGGGCGATCCTGCATGGTGTCCGGCTCACCCTGGATATGCATGATGCATACAGGGACGCCCGCGCGCGCAGCCACTTCGGGCGCTCCATCTCGCTGCAGGGCACGCACATCATTAATCAGACCGGCTCCGAGCTTTGCCACTTCTGCCATCACTTCCGGCGCGCTGGTATCTACCGAAATCACCGCATCAAGCTCCCGGGCAGCGGCTTCCACTACCGGGCACACCCGATCCAGTTCCTCCTGGACCGACACTGGCGTCGCGCCTGGCCTGGTGGACTCGCCGCCGATGTCGATAAAGGTGGCACCATCGGCAACCATCTGCCTGGCCCGGACAAGGGCTGCGTCTGGCCGGTTAAATTGCCCGCCATCGGAAAACGAATCCGGTGTCACATTCAAAACGCCCATTACGTGGCAGCGGGACATATCCAGTTCCCGCCCGGCAAAATTCATTTTCATGGCAAACCTTTTTTCACGATGACAAAAACAAACGCCGCCCGGAATCCGGGCGGCGCAAACAACTACCTTAATTTTCTAGCCGGAGGTTCCTGACCGTCAGTGCTCGCCGGCTGGCCGACCAACACCGGGATGGTGACCATCGTCGGAAGCTTTCGGCTCCGGCGCCGCTTCAGGCTCGTCGGCCTTGACGCCTCCGGCGGGACCGCTGCCACCCCAACCTTTCGGTGGACGCGGCTCACGCCCCTCCATGATGTCGTCAATCTGGTAGCGATCGATGGTCTCGTACTTCATCAATGCTTCGGCCATCAGGTCGAGCTTTTCCCGGTTGTCGATCAGAATCTGCTTAGCCTTCTCGTAGCAGCTGTCGATAATATTCCGGACCTCCTCATCGATCCGCTGGGCGGTTTCCGGCGAGTACACAGTCTGGGACTGGCCTGCAGAGCGGCCGAGAAACGGCTCTTCACTGTCAGTATCGTACTGCAGAGGCCCAAGCTTCTCGGACAGACCCCAGCGAGTCACCATGTTCCGCGCCAGGCTGGTCGCACGCTCGATGTCGTTGGAAGCACCGGTCGTGACACCGTCGAAGCCGAGGGTCAGTTCTTCGGCGATACGGCCGCCAAACAGGCTGCAGATCGAGCTGATCAGGAAGCGCTTGCTGTGGCTGTACTTATCCTCTTCAGGGAGGAACATGGTGACACCCAGAGCGCGGCCCCGTGGAATAATGCTGACCTTGTACACCGGATCGTGTTCCGGCATCAGACGGCCGACAATTGCGTGCCCGGATTCATGGTAAGCCGTGTTCCGCTTTTCCTTCTCGCTCATCACCATGGACTTGCGCTCGGCGCCCATCATGATCTTGTCTTTAGCGAGCTCGAACTCTTCCATGGACACCAGACGCTGGTTGCGACGGGCCGCGAACAGAGCAGCCTCGTTCACCAGGTTGGCCAGATCCGCACCAGAGAACCCGGGCGTGCCGCGGGCAATCAGAACAGGCTCAACGCCGTCAGCCAGGGGCACCTTCTTCATGTGCACCTTGAGAATCTGCTCACGGCCGATGATGTCCGGCAAACCAACCACGACCTGACGGTCAAAACGGCCCGGACGCAACAGCGCCGGGTCGAGAACGTCCGGACGGTTGGTGGCGGCGATAACAATAACGCCTTCATTACCTTCGAAACCGTCCATCTCAACCAGCAGCTGGTTCAGGGTCTGTTCACGCTCGTCGTGACCGCCACCCATACCGGCGCCACGGTGACGACCGACGGCATCGATCTCGTCGATAAAGATGATGCAGGGGCTCTGCTTCTTGGCCTGCTCGAACATGTCGCGAACACGGGATGCACCCACGCCCACGAACATCTCTACGAAGTCAGAACCGGAGATAGAGAAGAAGGGCACCTTGGCTTCGCCGGCAATCGCCTTGGCAAGCAGGGTCTTACCGGTACCTGGCTGACCTACCATCAGTACACCCTTGGGAATGCTGCCACCAAGACGCTGGAACTTGCTGGGATCCCGGAGGAAATCCACCAGCTCCTTCACGTCTTCCTTGGCCTCATCAACGCCGGCCACGTCCGCAAAGGTCGTCTTGATCTGATCCTCACTCATCAGGCGCGCTTTACTCTTGCCAAACGACATGGGGCCTTTGCCACCACCGCCGCCCTGCATCTGGCGCATGAAGAAGACAAACAGTGCGATGATGATCAGTATCGGGAACGCCGCAACCAGCAGCTGTGTCCACAGGCTCTGGCGCTCAGGCTCCTTACCGATAACCTCAACGTTGTTCGCGAGCAGATCGTCCATCAGCTTGTTGTCAGACACCTGGGGACGGATTGTCTGGAACTGGGAGCCGTCACCGCGGGTACCCTGAACCTGCAACCCATCAATGGTGACCTGACGGACCTGGCCTTCCTGGACCATCTCCACAAACTGGGAATAGTTGACTTGTTGGCCGGTGGTGGTGGGAGAGAAGTTCTGAAACACCATCAGCAGCACGGCGGCTATAATTAGCCAGAGAACCAGATTTTTTGCCATATCGTTCAAGGATCATCACCTGTGAATTGTAGGGTTAACCTTTCGCAAAGCACCCTTTTCCGACACCTTACACCAATTGTACGCCCGTCCACCAGAAACGGCCCATCCGTATCGGCCACAGGCACACTGATCTCCCTATCGAAGGCGGCCATACCTCACATATTGGGCGCCAAATCTGAAATTACAACAGCGATGCCAAACCACCACCCAATCCCAGCCTATTTTTGACCCTGCGCCCTGATATTTGTTCCCACGGTCGACAAACACACGCTTCATACGTGATAACGGCCATTTGTACAGCAAGGCGATCTGTTACAATCTCGCGATTATACGTTCAAGTCAGCCTGTCCGCCGCTGACCTTTTGTTAATTGCATCGATAAAGAGATTACATCATGAGTCTTTCACCGGAACAGCGCCGCGAGTACCGGGCCATCGCCCACAACCTTAAGCCCGTTATCATCGTCGGCGATAAAGGCCTGTCTGAGGGACTGCAGGAAGAACTGGAGCGCGCGCTTAACGATCACGAACTCATCAAGATCAAGGTAGCGAGCCAGGACCGCGACACCAGGCAGGAAGCGATTAACGCCCTCTGCGAATCGTCCGGAGCCGAGCTGGTCCAGTCCATCGGCAAGATTGCCGTCATTCTTCGCCGGGCGAAGAAGCCCAATCCCAAACTGTCCAACCTGCTGCGTCACAAACACTGACCCGACGCCCGAAAGAGAAACGAAAAAGCCGGCTGGGGAATCCCGAGCCGGCTTTTTTGTTACTGCAGATCGGATCAGACGTATTCGACCTGCTCGATCTCATACTCCACGGTACCGGAGGGTACGCGGATCGCGACCACGTCGCCTTCGCTCTTACCGACCAGCGCCCGGGCAATGGGTGAGGAGATGGACAACTTGCCCGCCTTGATATCCGCCTCGTCCTCGCCAACGATCTTGTAGATCACCTGCTCGTCAGTATCCATGTTCAGCAAGTGCACGGTGGTACCGAAAATGACCTTGCCGGTATTCTCCATTGTGGTTACATCAATAACCTGGGCAGCAGAGAGCTTACCCTCAATTTCCTGGATACGACCCTCGATAAAGCTCTGCTGCTCGCGGGCAGCATGGTATTCGGCATTCTCTTTCAGGTCGCCGTGTTCACGGGCATCGGCAATAGCCGCAATAACCCGCGGACGGTCCTCGGACTTCAGCTTCTGAAGCTCCTCACGGAGGCGGGTTTCGCCCGCCTTTGTCATCGGTACTCTGTCAGCCATAGTCTCACTTTCCTGCGTGAAGATCCTGGAGGCGGCGTACAGTGCGCTCCGGGCCGAACTTGATGGCCCGGCAGAAGGCTTCGCCACCTGCCAGTGTCGTTGTATAGGTTACCTTGGTCTGCAGCGCTGACTGGCGGATCTGGGCCGAGTCAGAAATCGCCTTGCGACCTTCGGTGGTATTGATGATCAGCTGAACCTGGCCATTCTTGATGGCATCCACGATGTGCGGACGACCTTCACGGACCTTGTTCACGCGATCAACCTCGATTCCGGCATCCCTCAGGGCCTTGGCGGTGCCCGTTGTCGCCACAAGCTTGAACCCGGCCTCGACAAGATCATGGGCCACTTTCGCAGCGCCGGGCTTGTCCACGTCCCGCACCGACATGAACGCGGTACCCTGGGCCGGCAGACGCTCGCCAACTGCCAGAGCAGCCTTGGCAAACGCCTCGTCAAAGCTGTCGCCCAGGCCCATCACCTCACCGGTGGACTTCATTTCCGGCCCCAGGATCGGGTCTACCGCCGGGAACTTGTTGAACGGGAACACCGACTCTTTCACCGCGTAATAGCGCGGGATGATTTCCTGGGTAAACTCCAGCTCTTTCAGGGTCTTGCCGGCCATTACC
This sequence comes from Marinobacter sp., assembly GCA_033721635.1. GTDB lineage: Bacteria > Pseudomonadota > Gammaproteobacteria > Pseudomonadales > Oleiphilaceae > Marinobacter. The sequence goes on from JAWWAT010000046.1 coordinate 7,829, forward strand.
CGGGCCGCTACCTTGGCCAGGGATACACCGATAGCCTTGGACACGAACGGCACGGTCCGGGAGGCCCGCGGGTTCACTTCGATCACGTAGATCTCACCATCCTGCCAGGCCAGCTGCACGTTCATCAGGCCGACCACATCCAGCTCGATGGCCATCTTCTTGACCGCATCGCGCATCTCGTCCTGAACCTGCTGAGACAGGGTGTAAGGCGGCAGCGAGCAGGCGGAATCACCGGAGTGAACCCCGGCCTGTTCGATGTGCTGCATAATACCACCAATGACCACGTCGGTGCCGTCGGAGATGGCATCGATGTCCACCTCAATGGCCGCATTCAGGAAGTGGTCGAGCAATACCGGGCTGTCGTTGGAAACCAGCACGGCACTGCGCATATAGCGCACCAGTTCGGTTTCGTCGTAGACGATTTCCATGGCCCGGCCGCCCAGAACGTAGGACGGACGCACCACCAGCGGGTAGCCGATTTCCCGGGCCGCCAGGATGCCTTCCTCGTGGCTGCGCACGGTGGCGTTCTCCGGCTGCTTCAGGCCCAGGCGGGTGATCATCTGCTGGAACCGTTCCCGGTCCTCGGCGCGGTCGATGGCGTCCGGGCTGGTGCCGATGATCGGCACACCGGCCGCTTCCAGGCCGCGGGCCAGTTTCAGCGGGGTCTGGCCACCGTATTGCACGATCACGCCCTTCGGCTTCTCGACGTGGATGATTTCCAGTACGTCTTCCAGGGTGATCGGTTCGAAGTACAACCGGTCGGAGGTGTCGTAGTCGGTGGACACGGTCTCCGGGTTGCAGTTGATCATGATGGTTTCATAGCCGTCTTCACGCATGGCCAGGGCCGCGTGCACACAGCAGTAATCAAACTCGATACCCTGACCGATCCGGTTGGGGCCGCCACCGATCACCACGATCTTCTCGCGGTCGCTGGCGTCGGACTCGCACTCTTCCTCGTAGGTCGAGTACATGTAGGCGGTATCGGAGGCAAACTCGGCGGCGCAGGTGTCCACGCGCTTGTACACCGGGCGGATGTCCAGGTCGTGGCGCAACTTGCGCAGGCTCACCTCGGAGATGCCCAGCAGTTTGGCCAGACGGGCATCGGAGAAGCCTTTGCGCTTCAGGCGGAACAGGGTGGCCTGATCAATATCGGCCTTGCCGGCACTCTTCAGGGCCTGCTCTTCCTTGATGAGATCCTCGATCTGCACCAGGTACCACGGGTCCACGTGGGTATGCTCGTGCAGGTCATCCACCGTCATTCCAGCCCGGAAGGCGTCGCCGATGTACCAGATGCGGTCGGCACCGGGCACGTTCAGTTCACGGGTCAGGGTCTCCCGGGAATTCTCGGAGTCGAGCTCCTCGAGCTTCTCGTCAAAGCCTTCGGAGCCCACTTCCAGGCCGCGGAGGGCTTTCTGCAGGGATTCCTGAAAGGTCCGGCCGATGGCCATGACCTCACCCACCGACTTCATCTGGGTGGTCAGGCGGGCGTCGGCCTGGGGAAATTTCTCGAAGGTGAACCGGGGAATCTTGGTGACCACGTAGTCGATTGACGGTTCGAACGAGGCCGGGGTGACGCCACCGGTGATTTCGTTGCGCAACTCGTCCAGGGTGTAGCCCACCGCCAGCTTGGCAGCGACCTTGGCGATCGGAAAGCCGGTGGCCTTGGAGGCCAGGGCCGAGGAACGGGATACCCGGGGGTTCATCTCGATGACGACCATACGGCCGGTGTCCGGATTCATGCCGAACTGGACGTTGGAGCCGCCGGTTTCCACACCGATCTCACGCAGGACCGCCAGGGAGGCGTTCCGCATGATCTGGTATTCCTTGTCGGTGAGGGTCTGGGCCGGAGCCACGGTAATGGAATCACCGGTGTGCACGCCCATGGCGTCGAAGTTCTCGATGGCACACACGATGATGCAGTTGTCGTTCTTGTCCCGGACAACTTCCATCTCATACTCTTTCCAGCCAATCAGGGACTCGTCGATCAGCAGTTCGTTGGTCGGGGACAGGTCCAGACCGCGAACACAGATTTCCTCGAATTCGTCGCGGTTGTAGGCAATACCACCGCCGGAGCCACCCATGGTGAAGGACGGGCGGATGATGCACGGGAAACCGATGTCGTCAGCCACTTTCCAGGCTTCTTCCATGGAGTGGGCGATGGTGGCCCGGGGACATTCCAGGCCGATCTTCTTCATGGCCTTGTCGAAACGGTCCCGGTCTTCGGCTTTATCGATGGTGTCAGCGTTGGCACCGATCATTTCCACGCCGTGCTTTTCCAGGATGCCGTGGCGCTCCAGGTCCAGGGCGCAGTTCAGCGCGGTCTGGCCGCCCATGGTGGGCAGCAACGCATCCGGCTGCTCTTTCTCGATGATCTTCTCGACGGTCTTCCAGGTAATCGGCTCAATGTAGGTGGCATCAGCCATGACCGGATCGGTCATGATGGTGGCCGGGTTGGAGTTGACCAGGATGACCCGGTAACCCTCTTCGCGCAGCGCCTTGCAGGCCTGGGCTCCGGAGTAATCGAACTCGCACGCCTGCCCGATCACGATGGGGCCGGCGCCCAGGATCAGGATGCTTTGGATGTCGGTACGTTTTGGCATGTCTTGGTAAACCTGTCAGCAACTTTTGAATTCTGGCAGCGCAACACGCGGCGCCCGTGAGTTTTCCGTGGCAATCGGTCTCAGGCCGATCGCGTCTCCATAAGGCGGATAAACTCGTCAAACAGCGGGGCCACGTCATGGGGGCCGGGGCTGGCTTCCGGATGGCCCTGGAAGCTGTAGGCCGGCTTGTCGGTCCGGCGAATGCCCTGCAAGGTGCCGTCAAACAGGGATTTGTGGGTCGCTTCGACATTGGCCGGCAGTGTTGCCTCATCCACGGCAAACCCGTGGTTCTGGCTGGTGATCATCACTGTACCCTTGGCGATATCCTGCACCGGATGGTTGGCGCCATGGTGGCCGTGGCCCATTTTCATGGTCTTGGCACCGCTGGCCAGGGCCAGCAGCTGATGCCCCAGGCAGATCCCAAATACCGGGATCTCGGTTTCCAGCACTTCCCTGATGGCGGTGATGGCGTAATCACAGGGTTCGGGGTCCCCCGGGCCATTGGACAGGAACACACCGTCTGGATTCATCGCCAGCACCTCGGAGGCCGGAGTCTGGGCCGGTACCACGGTGATGTCGCAGCCGCGGGAAGCTAGCATGCGCAGGATGTTCAGCTTCACGCCGTAATCCCAGGCAACCACTTTGAACCGGGACTCTTCACGCTCACCGTAACCCTCGCCCAGGGTCCACTCGGTTTCACTCCAGGACCAGATGTTCTCGGAGGTCACTTCTTTCGCCAGATCCATGCCCTTCAGGCCAGGGAAGGCTTTGGCCAGTTCCAGCGCGCGCTCGGCGGTGGCGTTTTCGCCCGCGACAATGGCACCGTTCTGGGAGCCTTTGTCCCGAAGGATGCGAGTCAGCCGACGGGTATCGATGTCGGCGATCCCAACAATATTGTTGCTTCGCAGGTAGTCGTCCAGGCTCCCCTTACTGCGCCAGCTGCTGGCCAGCAGAGGCAGATCGCGGATAATCAGGCCAGCGGCCTGGACCCGGTCTGACTCAATGTCTTCCTCGTTCACACCGGTGTTACCAATGTGTGGGTAAGTCAGGGTTACGATCTGGCGGGAGTAGGACGGGTCGGTTAGGATTTCCTGGTAGCCGGTCATGGCGGTGTTAAACACCACTTCGCCGCTGGTTTCTCCGTCAGCGCCGATGGCTGTGCCGTAGAACAGGCTTCCGTCTGCGAGTGCAAGGATTGCGGGTGTGCTCAAGGCTTGTATCCTCATCGAGTGGCGTATCGGTTCGTCACGAACAGGAACGCAAGCGCAAATTCAGGTTGCAAAAAAGCGAGACGGAGTCTTAACTCGGTCCCGCTTTTTCAGAAACTTGGTGCAAAGGTACGCTTGGTGCAGTCAAACCGCCTTATTGTAAAAAATATGGCGGTTTGTGTCCATGAGAAATGGCCTCACTTCAGATCAAGCACGTCCTGCATATCATAAAGCCCCGCAGACTTATCCTTGAGCCACAATGCTGCCCGCATGGCGCCCTTGGCAAAGGTCATCCGGCTGCTGGCCTTGTGGGTCACTTCGATGCGCTCACCCTCGGTGGCGAACAAGACGGTGTGATCACCGACCACGTCACCGGCGCGAATGGTCTCGAAACCGATTTCCTTGCGGGTCCGCTCACCGGTGAAACCTTCACGGCCGTAGACCGCGCATTCTTTCAGGTCACGACCGAGGGCATCAGCGACGACCTCACCCATGCGCAGGGCTGTACCGGACGGCGCATCTTTCTTGTGACGGTGATGGGCTTCGATGATTTCCACGTCGTAGTCGTCGCCCAGGGTCGCTGCGGCGGTGCGCAACAGATTTAGGACAACGTTAACGCCAACGCTCATGTTGGGCGCGAACACCACCGGCGTGGACTCCGCGGCCAGGGCAAGCTGCTGTTTTTCCGCGTCGGACATGCCGGTGGTGCCAATCACGAGCATCTTGCTGTTGGCCTTGCAGAATTCGGCGTTTTCCAGGGTCAGGTCCGGGAAGGTAAAGTCGACGAGCACATCGAAGTCGTCCTTCACATCCGCCAGACTGCCGGCCATTTTTATGCCGGTTTTGCCGATACCTGTCATTTCGCCGGCGTCGGCGCCAATCAGGCTGCTGCCCGGCTCGACAACGGCGGCACCCAATTCAAGACCTTCGGTACCGTCTACGGCTTCGATCAGGACTTTTCCCATGCGCCCGGCGGCGCCGATGATTGCTACCCTCATGCTCGCGCTCCTTTTGTCGGGCCGATCAGAATTTCATTTCGTCGAAGAAGCTTTTGACACCCTCAAACCAGGAGCTCTTCTTCGGACCGTGCTCTGTGCCGTTGCTACCATCCAGTGTTTTCTGGAACTCTTCCAGCAGTTCTTTCTGGCGCTTGGTCAGGTTCACCGGTGTTTCAACGATCACGCGACACAGCAGATCACCGGCTGGACCGCCACGAACCGGGCTGACGCCTTTGTTGCGGAGGCGGAACAGTTTGCCAGTCTGGGTTTCGGCCGGAATTTTCAGCTTCACCCGACCATCCAGGGTCGGCACTTCCAGCTCCCCACCAAGGGTAGCGTCAACAATGCTGATGGGCACTTCGCAATAGAGGTTGCGGCCGTCACGGGTGAAGATGGAGTGCTCGCGAACGGCGATCTGGACATACAAGTCTCCAGCAGGACCGCCATCAACGCCCATTTCGCCCTCGCCGGATAGACGAATGCGGTCGCCGGTATCCACACCGGGGGGCACTTTGACCGACAGGGTTTTCTCTTCCTGAACCCGGCCCTGACCATGACAGGCATTACACGGGTTCTTGATAATCTGGCCGGAGCCACGACAAGTTGGACACGCCTGCTGTACGGTGAAGAAACCCTGCTGCATGCGTACCTGCCCCATCCCCTTACAGGTTCCGCAGGTTTCCGGGCGGGAGCCTTTCTCCGCGCCACTGCCGTCACAGACCTCGCACTCGCGATGTCCGGGGATCTGTATCTGGACGGTTTTGCCTTTTACGGCCTCCTCAAGGTCCAGCTCCAGAGTGTAACGAAGGTCAGCACCCCGGGTTGTGCGGCCACGGCCGCCACCGCCAAAAATGTCACCGAACACATCACCGAAGATATCAGAGAAGCTGGCTCCACCACCTCCGAATCCGCCACCGGCCTGGCCGTCTACACCGGC
>JAWWAT010000047.1:0-13510 GCA_033721635.1 Marinobacter sp.
CAGAGGTGGTTCGGGGCCAGTCAGAGGCTCCTCAAAACGATAAAAAGCACAGGACTCTGATGATGCAAAACAAAAAGCGCTTTACTGCAAACAAGCTTCCCCTGGCTGCAGCAATTACTGCCGCCGTTCTGGCAACACCGGCGATAGCCGTTGACTTCCACGGCTATGCCCGGGCCGGCGTGTCCACCAATATTGGCAGCGGTGGCGAGCAAACCTGTTTTGGCAGCGGCTCAACCGGCCACTATGTTGGCCGCCTGGCCGATGAGTGCGATACCTATTCCGAATTGTCACTTGGCGATGAACTGTTCAGCCAGGACGGAAAAACCTTCCGTTTTGATTCCATGCTTGCCTACAGCGCCAACCGCCAGGGTAACGATTACCAGGCCCTGAACGGTTTCAACAACATCAACAGCGTGGATTTTGGCAACCAGGAAACCACGTCGAACAGTTCAGACCCGTACGGCGGTGGTGACATTGCGCTTCGCCAACTCTATGTCTCCGCCAACAACGTGATTGAATCACTGCCCGGTGCCACACTGTGGGCCGGTAAGCGCTTCTACAAGCGGAAGGATATCCACCAGCTGGATCTGTTCTATGTCAGTAACGCCGGCTACGGTGCCGGTGTCGAGAACATCACCGCAGGCCCCGGCCAGCTCTCGCTGGCCTATACCAACTCCGATACCAGCGACGGTGACAACTTTGTCCAGAACAACAAAGTCGACGTGCGTTATTCCTTCCCTCTGGCAGGCGGTAATAACCTGGAGCTGATCGGCATCTACGCCATGGCCGACCTGACCGACGCCCAGGAGGACGCCGGAATTAACGATGAGAACGGCTATTTCTTCACCGCCGAGTTCTCTTCCGGCGTGATGGGCGGTTTCAACAAGTTCGCGGTCCAGTACGGCGCGGACTCCATGGGCTTTGCGCTGGCCGAGAATGCCAGTGGCGGCCGGGTGGACAACGGCAACGTTGCCGGCTACTTCGAATCCAGCTGGCGCGTACTCAACCACGGTGTGATCAAGCTTGGCAAAGGCTGGGACCTCGGCCACTCCGTGGTCTACGAGCAGGCTGAATCTCATGACCCGTCTGCCAAAGACGGCGAACGCCTGAGCATCGTTGCGCGTCCGATCTACAACTGGTCACCAGTCATGAGCACTGCAATCGAAGTGGGCTATAGCGATACCGACCGCCCCTGGTTCACCGAATCCCAGGATCTCGGTAAATTCGCAATCGCCCAGCAGTGGCAAGCTGGCCCTGGATACTGGGCGCGCCCGGTGATCCGTGCCTACGCCGCAACCTTCTTTGGTGACGAAGCCGAAGGAGCTCGCGGTGGCGAAGGTGTCGATGGCGATATCCAGATCGGCGCCCAGATCGAAGCCTGGTGGTAAGGCTCTAAAACCCACACTCTCGTTGGACCTCCTCTGGGCCGGCTCTTGCCGGCCCCTTTTTTTGCCTGCTGAACCCTTTCTACTACCCCGGCACCATTCCATCTACGCCCCGAAAAATTGCCCGCCGAAGGATGTCCTTCCGGCCTTATCACGCAACTATGAACCTGACCCGAAAGGGTTCAAAGCCAAACAAAAACAATGGAAAAGGGGATTTCCCATGCCTGAGCAAAAACTGGTTGCAGGCGGCCTTGCACTGGCGTTTTCGCTGGCGCTGGCCGGCTGCAACTCCGGAAGCGACAACCCTGCGCCGGACGACGGCACCGGTGGTGGCGGCCAGACCGATGCACTCCTTGAGCCGGGCGAAAACGAAGCGCTGCTCTATTACAAACGACCTGACGAAAACTACAGTGGCTGGGGACTGCATCTCTGGAACAACCCCGCAGACGGCTGCGACGGCCTTGCCGAGGGGGTTCCCACAGAATGGAGCAGTCCCCGGTTGCCCGATGGTATCAGCGACACCTACGGAGCCTGGTACCTGATCCCGATGCGGGAAGCCGGAGACTGCATGAACTTCATCATGCACAAAGGCGATGAAAAGGACCTGGGAGGCCTAGACCACCGCTGGCACTTCGGTTCCCTCGGCGATCGCATCTTTACCCTGAGCGGCAGCCAGGAATTGTCGCAAACCCCGATTGAGGCAGAGGCCGTTACCATCGCCGGAGCCAAGGCTCACTGGCTCGATGAAACCACTGTAGTGATCAAGGACGCAGGCAGCATGGCCCGGGTTGAACTGCGGCATGACCAGAATGCGCAAATCACCGTTACCGAAAACGAAACGCTTGACGGCGGACAGCCCCTGGCACTCTCCGCAACCTCACTTGCCCCTGCCCTTGCGGAGAAATTTCCGCACCTGGGCGACTGGCCAGCCTTTGAGGTTCAGGCAGGCAACTCTGACATCAAAGCGGCTCTGAAAGGCCAACTGGTCGCCGCCGGCTTTAACAGCAGCGACGATCTGGTTATGGCCACCGGCGTCCAGATCCCGGGGGTGCTGGACGATCTGTTTGCCTATAACGGAGACCTGGGTGCCGTGATAAACGGCGCAGACGTGGACTTCGCCGTCTGGGCGCCCACCGCACAGTCATTGCGTCTGCACGTTTTCGACGATTCAGGCACGCTGCTTCCGGGCTATCCCGTCAGCATGACTGAGGCCGATGGCGTCTGGACCCACAGCGGCAGCTTTGCGGAACTGGATCAGCAGTTCTACCAGTACGAGGTGACTGTCTACCACCCCAGGACGGGCGCCATCGAGACCTCGATGGTTTCAGATCCCTACGCGCTTAGCCTCTCAACCAACGGCCAGTATGCCCAGGTTGTGGATCTGGCGAGCAACCACAAACCGGCTGGCTGGGATGCGCTGTCAACGCCAGCCATGCTGGCTCCGGAGGACGTGGTTGTCTATGAGACCCATATTCGTGATTTCAGTGCCACCGATGAAACCCTCGATCCGGAACTAAGAGGCAAATACCGTGCATTCACCGCGCCCGCAGACGGCAGCGTCGACAGTATCGCGCACCTGAAATCCCTGGCCGATGCCGGTGTCACCCACCTGCACCTGCTCCCCGCGTTCGACATTGCCACCGTCAACGAAGACCCCACCGGGGTTGTCGACATCAACGATGATTTCAGCCGGCTGTGCGATCTGTCCGACGAGGCTGCCAGCGCCTATCAGGCATACTGCGCCAGTGGCAAAACGATTCGTCAGGTGCTGGCTGAATTCGATCCGCTGACTGGCGATGCCCAGGCCCTCTACAAAACCTTCCGTGACCTGGACAGCTTCAACTGGGGGTACGACCCGGTACATTTCACCGTTCCGGAGGGCAGCTATGCCTCCGATGCAGACGGCAGCCAGCGCATCCTGGAATTCCGGGAAATGGTGCAGGCGGCCACTGCGCTTGGCCTGAACGTGGTCATGGACGTGGTGTACAACCACACCAACTCATCTGGGCTTGCCGAAAATTCTGTCCTGGACAAGCTGGTTCCCGGTTATTACCACCGCCAGAATCCGGAAACCGGTGCCGTTGAACAATCCACCTGCTGCGAGAACACCGCCAGCGAGCACGCCATGATGGAAAAGCTCATGGTGGACTCGCTGGTAACCTGGGCCGATCAGTACAAGATCTCCGGTTTCCGCTTCGACCTCATGGGCCACCATATGCTCAGCAATATGGAAAAAGCCCTCGCGGCGGTAAAGGCGGTCGATCCTGACACTTACTTCTACGGAGAGGCCTGGAACTTCGGCGAAGTGGCCAACAATGCCCGGGGCAAAAACGCCATCCAGTCGAATATGGCGGGCACCGGCATCGGATCTTTCAATGACCGGCTCCGGGATGCCGTCCGTGGTGGTGGCCCGTTTGATGGTGGCGATGCCATCCGCGCGAACCAGGGCTTCGGCAACGGCCTCTTCACTTTTCCGAACGACCGCAACAGTGGCAGCGACGACGAGAAAAACCGTCTGCTCCAGGTCAGTGACTGGGTGCGCATCGGTATCGCCGGCAGCCTGAAAGCGTTCAGCTTTGAGACTGCCAGCGGGGATATCCTGAGTGGCGCCCAGATCGACTACAACGGGCAGAATGCCGGCTACACCGACGATCCCCAGGAAATCATCAACTACGTCTCCAAGCACGACAACCAAACCCTCTGGGACAACAACCAGTACAAGTCAGATTATGCCGCGACCACCATGGAGCGGGCACAAATGCAGGTGGTCAGCCTGGCCGTGCCCATCCTCAGCCAGGGCATCCCATTCCTGCACATGGGCTCGGAGTTGCTCCGCTCAAAATCCATGGAACGGGACAGCTACGACTCCGGCGACTGGTACAACGAAGTGGACTTCAGTTACCAGAGCTCTGCCTGGAACCGGGGGCTGCCTCGCCAGGACAAGGACGGCTCGAACTGGGATCTGATCACCGAAGTGATTCAGTCAGCAGGCGCGGGTGCAGCGCCTACGCCTGAAGCGATTGCCTACACCAACGAACAGGTGGGTGAGCTTCTGACCGTCCGCAGGGACAGCCCGCTGTTCCGACTGCAAACGGCCGAGGCTATCCAGAACCGGTTGCGGTTTCTGAATACCGGCACAGGCCAGATTCCGGGAGTAATCGGTTACAGCCTGCTGGATGACACCGGAAACGAGCTGCCCGACCTAGATGCCGCCAACGACGAGATTGTCGTTGTTATCAACGCCAGCAACACCCCCCAGACCCTGAGCACGGCGCTGAGCGGCACCTTTGCTGTCATGGCGGACACATCACCAACAGACACTGCGAACGCATCGGGCGGCGATTTCTCCGTTCCGGCGCTTTCCGTTGGCGTCTTTGCCCGCTAAACAGCGGCTGCTCAGACAACGATACAGCCGCCGGGCCACCCGGTGGCTTCTACAAAAAGAAGGAGAACACCCATGAACATGAAACTCCATACTCTCGCGCTCGCTTCCGTTCTGGCCGTCACCGGTTGTGCGACCACCGGTGGCGAGCGGGATTACAGCGAATCACTCTATCTCAGAGGCCAGTTTGCCTGGTGGGATGCACTACCAGAGTACAAGGTAAAGAGGGTCGAAAGCGGACTGTACCGAACTGAAGTGGAACTGAAAGCGGATGGACAGCCTTACGAGTTCAAGTTTGGCGATGCCAACTGGAGCAGCGGCACAAACTGTGGCTATCTCTCGGAGGCCGACGACAAGGTGGTTGAACTCGACAAGCCGGTTAACGCTAATTGTTCCGCCGTGTTTGAGAACTTCCGTTTCACGCCGCCGGAGTCGGCGGTCTACGGCTTTTACTTTGACACTTCCGGCGAAGTGCCTCAGGTCTACATCAAGAAAGCCGAATAACAGAAAAGCCCGGGCGTATGCACCGGGCTTTTCATCTTTCGAGGGGCGCCATTAGGCGCCCCTTTTTTTATCGAGCAGACATCAGGGTCTCTCGACTTCCGCCCGGTTCCTCAAGAACTGCTGGTAGGCGGCGTATTCACGCTGACCTTCTAGCGACGCCAGGAACTCACGGAGCTGGTTCAGCTCAGTGCTTTCTTCAGCCACCTGACCGTCGGTGACCTCGTCCAAAGCGATCACTGCGGCTGAATTGGCCGTAACGGCCTTGCCGTAACGGGCGTCGTCGGCAGGACGGGGCAAAGAGAAGACCTGTTGCATAATGGCAGGCCCAACATCCGAGGCGTTCCTGGCAAGCCCCTCATAGCTCACCCACTCTCCAATACCGTCGGAGGTATCGCCAGCCTCAAGCTCAGCGATAATCGTATCGGCCCTTTCAGAGAGCGCCTCACGTGTCTTGCGCTGCTCAAGCGTGGCGCGGATCTGATCACGAACCTCGTCCAGGGGCAACTGTTCGGCCTCATGGTATTCCCGAACCCGCGCAACAACGGACACGTTGTCGCCAACATCAATCAACTCGGTATTGTAGCCAGCCTCCAGGACGTCCTCGGAGAACAACTGCCGAACCAGGCCGGCATGATCAAATGGAGCCTGGCCACCGTCACGGGTAATGCCCGTGGCCTCCCGCACCTCGAGACCCAGCTCTTCCGCCGGGCCGGCAAGGTCATCGGCTGCATAGGCAGAGTCGGCAAGCTCGGTACGAACCTCCGCAAAACGCTCCCTGGCCTGTTCGCGAGCCAGTTCACGACGCAGTTGTTCTTCCATTTCGGCCAGAGACGGCACCTCTGACTCCCTCACATCTTCCAGACGGATCAGGTGAACGCCAAAGGACGTTCGAACCGGCTCAGAAATCTCCCCTTCACCAAGGGCGAACAACGCCTCCTCAAAGGCCTCAGCATAGATACCGCGGCCGGCGTAGCCCAGATCGCCACCGTCTTCGGCAGAGACGGTATCAATGGAATATTCCCGGGCCAGTTCGGCAAAGGATTCTCCGGCTGCAAGACGCTCCTGGATGGTGGCCATGGTTTCGTCTGCGTCACTGCCCTCTTCAATCAGGATATGGGAAGCGCGGCGCTCCTCACTGGCCAGGTCGGCCGAGCGTTGCTCGTAATAGGCCTGAAGCTCTGCATCGTCAATTTCGATGCTCTCGGCGAGTGCACCAAGCGATAGCGTGATATAGGCAGCATCGACCCGCTCTGGTTGCTGGAAGGCCCCGGAATTCTCTTCATAGAACGCTTCGACGTCCGCCTCGGATACCGAGACGGTATCCGCCACCGCGCTGACGGGAATTTCCAGGACCCGGAAGCTACGGGTCTGGTTCTGGATCTGGAGCAACTGCTCGGCGTTTTCATCCGCCACCAGTCCACTCTGGACGATGCCGGCCCGGATCTGGTTAACCACATACTGCTTGCGCATGGCTTCGCGGAACTCGCCGACGCCCATGCCCATGTTACGCACCGTGGAAACAAACCGGTCGCGGTTGAACTGGCCGTCCACCTGAAACTGTGGCATCTGGGTAATCAACGCGTCGATATCAGCATCATTGAGTTCCAGACCCTGGGCGTTGGCGTCCTGGATGAGGACTTGCTCCTGAATCAGGGAATCCAGTACGTCTTTGCGAATCTGGTCCTCATTGAGCATGGAGGGATCGGGGGTTTCCATCCGGGACAGCCGGCGCTGGCTTTCCATTTGCACTACGCGGAGAAACTCCCGCTCGGTAATATCCTCGCCGTTGACCGTTGCCACTTCAGGTTCGCCAGAGAAGCCGCCAACGATGGCGTCCATTCCCCAGATGGATAGCGACACAATCAGAAGACCAATGATGATCTTGGCAATCGTGCCCTGGGCATTGTTCCGAATATCTTGAAGCATGTTTCTCCCGGATCCCTGTTCAAGGTCGTGCAGTGTTATTCGTTTCAGCGCGTTGTGACGGGCGGACCTAACGTAAAAAGGCGCACCCGGTCTGGAATGCGCCTTGAATTCTTCTTGGGTGACTCCCTGTGACAGGAGCCACCAGAGAAAGAACCGTTACTTAACGGCGTCTTTCAGGGCCTTGCCTGCTTTGAACCCAGGCACTTTGGAGGCCGGAATCTTGATCTCGGCACCAGTCTGCGGGTTACGACCGGTACGAGCAGCACGCTCTTTAACGGAGAAGGTACCAAAACCGATCAGAGTTACTTGATCGCCTTTTTTCAGGGCACCGGTGATGGAGTTGGTCATTGCGTCCAGAGCACGGCCAGCGGCGGCTTTGGAGATGTCTGCGGACTCTGCAATTGCATCGATAAGTTCGGACTTGTTCACACTAAACCCCTTCGATTTCAGGTTGAAGATGTTATAGGTTGGTTTGTTTTTTCTCGGACGTTCTCGACTATCGCATAAGCGGTCGGAGAATTCCATTCTTCACTTTTGTTATTCCTTTCGGCTTTATACCGGCATTCGGAATAGGCACTTACTGCGCGGGAGCCCTTGGTATTGGCTGCTTCACGGCGAAACAGTTATACCAATGGGCTCTCAGGCGTGTCAACAACTCATCAAGGCTTTAATGTGTATTTATGCGCTCTGACGCGTCGCCTTCCTCATCGCGGGGTTTCCCGGATCCGGTTTCTGAAGATGAATCCTGGGCTCTCGGTTCGGGTGGATACGCCAGTGCAATATCCAGCACTTCGTCAATCCACTTCACCGGACGAATCTCCAAAGACTCTTTGATGTTCTCCGGTATCTCCTTGAGATCCCTGACATTCTCATCCGGGATAATGACCGTCTTAATACCACCGCGGTGTGCTGCCAGCAGCTTTTCCTTCAAGCCTCCAATGGCCAGAACGCGCCCGCGCAGGGTAATCTCACCCGTCATGGCAACGTCGGCACGAACCGGAATCTTGGTCAGAGAAGAAACCAGCGCCGTGCACATGCCGATACCGGCACTCGGGCCGTCTTTCGGCGTTGCGCCTTCCGGTACGTGGACGTGCAGATCGTGTTTCTCGTGGAAATCATCCGCAATACCCAGACCGGGCGCGCGGCTCCGTACCACTGTCAGGGCCGTCTGGATGGACTCCTGCATCACATCGCCCAGGGAACCGGTCTTGACTACCCGGCCCTTGCCCGGTGTGAGCGCGCATTCAATGTGCAGCAGTTCACCACCGACTTGGGTCCACGCAAGCCCCGTCACTTGGCCGATCTCATTCGTTTCCTCGGCCAGGCCGTACTTGAATTTCTTAACCCCGGAGTAGTCTTCAAGCATGTCCTGACTCAGGGTCACAGACACCTTCTCGCCACTCTCCACGTGGTCGCGCACCACCTTGCGGCAGATCTTCGCGATCTCGCGCTCAAGGCCTCGCACACCGGCTTCACGGGTGTAATAGCGGATCAGGTCCCGAAGGGTATCCTCCGGCAGCTTCAGCTCGTCCTTGCGCAGCCCGTTTGCCTTGATCTGCTTGGGCAACAGGTACCGCAGAGCGATGTTGACCTTCTCGTCTTCGGTGTATCCGGGTATGCGGATGATCTCCATCCGGTCCAGCAGCGCCGGCGGAATGTCCATGGAGTTGGAGGTACACACGAACATCACGTCGGAGAGATCGTAATCCACTTCCAGATAGTGATCGTTGAATGTGTGATTCTGCTCCGGATCCAGTACCTCAAGCAGCGCTGATGCAGGATCACCGCGGTGATCCATACCCATCTTGTCGATTTCATCGAACAGGAACAGCGGGTTTTTCACGCCCACCTTGGACAACTTCTGGAGAAGCTTGCCCGGCAGCGCACCGATATAGGTTTTCCGGTGACCGCGGATTTCAGCTTCATCCCGAACGCCACCCAGCGCCATGCGGGTGTACTTCCGGTTGGTGGCACGGGCGATGGACTGCCCAAGCGACGTTTTACCGACACCGGGAGGCCCCACGAGGCAAAGCACCGGCCCCTTGACCTTCTTCACACGGCTCTGGACCGCGAGGTATTCCAGAATACGTTTCTTCACCTCATCCAGGCCGTAATGGTCCCTATCGAGGATTTCGCGGGCTTTCTCGATGTCATGACGGACACGGCTGCGCTTCTTCCAGGGAATAGCCAGCATCCAGTCAATATAGCCACGCACGACGGTCGCCTCCGCAGACATCGGCGACATCATCTTAAGCTTGTTCAGTTCCGTCTCGGTCTTCTTGCGGGCCTCTTCTGGCAGTCCGGCTTCCTCGAGCTTCTGTTCCAGCTCCTCGAAGTCGTTATTGCCTTCGCCCAGGTTACCCATCTCCTTCTGGATAGCCTTCATCTGTTCGTTCAGGTAGTACTCGCGCTGACTGCGCTCCATCTGCTTCTTGACGCGGCCACGAATACGTTTCTCGACCTCAATCAGGTCGATTTCACCGTCGAGCTTGCCCAGCAGCAGATCCACCCGCTTCCGAATATCCAGGGCTTCAAGCAGTTCCTGTTTTTCAGGAATGCGCATTTCCAGGTGAGCGGCCATGGTGTCGGCCAGGCGCTCCAGCTCCTCAATGCCAGTCAGGGCATTGGAGACTTCGGAGGGCACCTTCTTGGACAGCTTTACGTACTTCTCGAATTCATCCATGAGCGTCTTGACGAGTACTTCCTGCTCACGCTCGGGCAGCCCTTCTTCATCCATCAGGACCGCACCACCGGACAGATATTCACCCTCGGTGATATCACTGATAGTGGCACGGGCATTACCTTCCACAAGGACCTTGACGGTGCCATCGGGCAGACGAAGCATTTGCAGCACCGTAGCGAGGGTGCCCATTTCGAACACATCCTTGGGACCGGGCTCATCGGTGGAAGCGTCTTTCTGGGCAACCAGGAGGATTTCCTTGCTTCCTTCCATTGCGGCTTCCAGAGCCTGAATGGATTTTTCTCGGCCCACGAACAACGGGACCACCATGTGCGGGAACACCACTACGTCACGCAGCGGAAGCAGCGGGTACTCTTGCACGGTATTTTCGGGTATACGGGTCATTGGGAATCCTCTGACGGTATTTACTTCAGCATATCACCCTTCATTGGGGCGCCCGCAAAAATTGCAATATTTTTACCAAACGAAACAGGGTAGGAATATCGGGATACAAAACGTGAAAAGGGGCGTCGCCGCCCCTTTTCAATTCAACCGCTGAACCACACTCAATCCTCGGGCACAGCCTTGGCGTGATCACTGCTCGCGTAGATCTTGAAGGGCTCGGAATCCCCACTGATTACGCTCTCGTCAATCACAACCTTGGTCACGTCATGCTCAGAGGGAATCTGGTACATGGTATCCAACAGCGTGGCTTCCATAATGGAACGCAAACCCCGGGCGCCAGTCTTGCGCTCCATGGCCTTCCGGGCAACAGCCCGCAGTGCGTCCTCACGGAAATCGAGTTCAACCCCTTCCATATCAAACAGCTTCTGGTACTGCTTGGTCAGGGAGTTCTTGGGCTCGGTCAGGATCTGCACCAGCGCTGCCTCATCCAACTCGTTGAGAGTTGCCACTACCGGCAAACGACCCACGAACTCAGGGATCAGGCCGTATTTCACCAGATCCTCGGTCTCCACGTCCTTAATGATATCGCCCGTATTCTTGGCGTCGTCCTGGCTCGCTACCGAGGCGGAAAAACCAATGCTGTTCTTTTCGGTACGCTCGCGGATGACTTTGTCGAGCCCCGCGAACGCGCCGCCGCAGATAAACAGCATGTTGCCAGTGTCCACCTGCAGGAACTCCTGCTGCGGATGTTTGCGACCACCCTGTGGCGGAACCGAGGCGACGGTACCCTCAATCAGCTTCAGCAGCGCCTGCTGTACGCCCTCACCGGAAACGTCCCGGGTAATGGAGGGGTTGTCAGACTTGCGGGAGATCTTGTCGATCTCATCAATGTAAACAATACCCCGCTGGGCCTTGTCCACATCGTAATCGCATTTCTGCAGCAGTTTTTGGATGATGTTCTCGACATCCTCACCCACATAACCGGCTTCAGTCAGCGTGGTGGCGTCGGCAATGGTGAAGGGCACGTTGAGCATCCGCGCCAGGGTCTCTGCCAGCAGCGTTTTACCGCTACCCGTCGGACCGATCAGCAGAATGTTACTCTTGCCCAGCTCGACATCACCCTTGCCTTCTCCATAACGGAGACGCTTATAGTGGTTGTAGACCGCCACCGACAACACTACTTTGGCACGATCCTGACCAATCACATATTCATCAAGGGTATTGCGGATCTCGGCCGGTGTAGGAAGGCGGTCGCTCGGCTCTTCCTGTGCATTTTCCTGGATTTCCTCCCGAATAATGTCATTGCACAGGTCGACACACTCGTCGCAGATGAACACCGAGGGCCCTGCAATGAGCTTTCGGACTTCATGCTGGCTCTTTCCACAAAACGAGCAGTAGAGCAACTTGCCGTTATCGTCGCCCCTGCCGTTTCTTTCATCTGCCATTGAAATACCTCTGATCTCGTTTTGCCGGCGTCACTGCCTGATACGCCGGCCAAGTATGATGCGATTACTTCCAGTATTATTTATTCGGTACGCGCTTATCAAGTATTGAATCGATCAGCCCATACTCTTTCGCCTGAGCCGGATCCATGAAGTTGTCACGGTCGGTATCCTTGGCGATAGTCTCAAGATCCTGACCGGTGTGATGGGCCAGGATCGAATTCAGGGTATGCCGAATCTTCAGGATTTCACGGGTGTGAATCTCGATATCCGTTGCCTGACCCTGATAGCCACCCAGCGGCTGGTGAATCATCACTCGGGAGTTCGGCAGGCACGCCCGCTTCCCGGCAGCACCACCAGCCAAAAGGAAGGCACCCATGCTGGCCGCCTGGCCAACACAAAGGGTGGCGACATCCGGCTTGATAAACTGCATGGTGTCGTAGATTGACATACCTGCGGTTACAGAGCCGCCGGGGCTGTTGATATAGAGGTGAATATCCTTGTCCGGGTTTTCAGACTCGAGGAACAGGAGCTGGGCCACAATCAGATTCGCCATGTGGTCCTCAACCGGACCCACCATGAAGATCACCCGCTCCTTGAGCAGACGGGAATAAATGTCGAACGACCGCTCGCCGCGAGCAGTCTGCTCGATAACAATCGGTACCAGTCCGGAATTGGTAACCATTGCGGGACCATCAATTGGTTTCTGCGTCATGATGCGCCTGAACTCCTTATGGACAATGGGTCGTGGACTCGCGCCACGGCAGTTTCAATAAAGTTGCACCCCATACTTTGCCAGCAGCCGCCCCAGATGAAAACAGCCGGGCATGCCGGCTGTTCTCGGGGGTCGGCCTTCGGGACCGGTTTTCTACTCCGATCCCGGGCAAAATCAGCGCTGGGGCTGACCGGCCTGAATGGCCTCTTCATATTTGACTTTCTTTTCTTTGACCTGGGCCTGCTCCAGCACGTGGTCAACAACCGCATCTTCCAGAACGGAAGACTCGATCTGAGACTTCTGCTCCGGGTTGCTGTTGAAGTGTGCAACCACTTCTTCTGGCTGTTCATACGTAGACGCGATCTCCTGGATCTTTTCGTCTACCTTGGCCGGGTCGGCTTTCAGGTCGTTTTTCTTGACCACTTCCTGGAACAGCAGGCCAGTCTTCACGCGGCGCTCAGCCTGCTCCTGGAAAATTTCCTTCGGCAGTTGCTGGAAATCAACCTGGCCACCGAAACGCTGAACAGCGTCCTGGCGGAGGCGATCGATTTCCTGGTCAACCAGGGCAGCCGGAATATCCAGCTCGGTGGTTTCCAGCAGTCCGTCAACAACGTCGTTCTTGACCTTGTTGGAAACCGCCTGCTTGAGCTCACGCTCCATGTTCTTTTTGACTTCTTCGCGGAAAGTCGCTTCGTCTTCGGCATCGATACCGAACTTCTTGAAGAATTCGGTGTCTAGTTCGGGCAGCTGCGGCTCCTCGACCTTGTGAATCTTGATCTCGAACTTAGCCGGCTTACCTGCCAGATCTTCGTTGTGGTAATCCTCCGGGAAGGTCACCTCGATTTCCATGTCTTCGCCGGCCTTACCACCGACGATGGCCTTCTCAAAGCCCGGAATCATCTGGCCGGAGCCCAGAGTCAGACGATGGCCTTCAGCGGCGCCGCCTTCGAATTCTTCACCGTCAATGAAACCCTTGAAGTCAATGGTCAGCACGTCCTTGTTCTTGGACTTGCGCTTGACTTCTTTCATGGTGGCCTGCTGACGACGCAGGTTGTCGATCATGTTGTCGAC
>JAWWAT010000048.1:0-13260 GCA_033721635.1 Marinobacter sp.
GCCATAGGCAAATAGTGCAATATTGGCATCACCGATTGCCGCCCGCGTGCACAGCCAGACTACCGCACCATGGGATGCCTCCATCATCCCTGTAAAGAAAGGCACCTGGATCATTTCCCAAAAAAAATGCAGCAAAAAGCTTACAGACCAGATTAAAACAGACAAGTACAAGCCTCTGTATAATGGTCGACTTTCACAGATCATAACCTACCCAACTAGCCTAATAACTTCAGGTAGTCGAAGTTGAGATCGACACTTCCACATCAGATATTAATCAAGTCCACCCAGCATTGAAAATATGGTTTGTATAAAGGAAGCACGGTCAGCGACTTGCCGGTTTTAGGGGGAGGCCATTTCTTAAGGTGATTAGTTCATAATTCGCGAAACACTTTACTCATATACAAAAGTCGTAGAAAGGTGAAATGAAGCTGAAAATTCAGGTTCGTTTCATGTTTCTGAGTCATGATGAATCGCCGCTAAACAGGCAAACCTCTAATAAGGCAACAAGTACAACAATCGTGGTCTATACGAAAATCAAAAATAGGGAGTTTCAAGTGAGCAGAATAATCAAATTAATTGGCGCTCCGCTTACGTTAGCACTGGTAACAACACCGGCAATGGCTGCAGGCCCCGTCGACAGTGCATCGCCCTCTGTGGAAGACTTGAAGACCGAAATAAATCAGCTGACGGCAGAAGTTGAGAAGCTTAAGGAAAGCGACTCGCCCTTTAGCGTGGGCGGTTATTATCGTCTTCAGGCTACATCACAAAGCCTAGATGAAACCAACGATAACAGCAGTTCTTTTGTTGATCAGCGCCTGCGTGCAAAGATCACCGGCGACCTCAATGATAATGTGAGCCTGGTCTGGTACGGTGAGGTCGACTCTCCGTGGGGTGAGAAGGGAAGCTGCCAAGGTGACAACTGTGGCAAACTCAGCGCCGACGGCGTTGGCGTTGAGACCAAGAATGCTTACGCTGAACTGAAAGTGCCGAACAGCGACTGGAAGGTGCGAGCGGGTATCCAGGGGTATGGCTTCGGCAAGTACGAGAGTTTTGTCACCAATGACGACATGAACGGCATCTCCTTCGCCGGTAATGTTGGTATGGCCACACTCTCAGGCGGCTGGTTCAAGTGGGAAGAAAACGATAGAGATTCCGCGGACGACGTAGACTTCTACATGTTGAACGCCGAACTTCATCCCAGCGAAGTGTTCCACTATGGTCTGACCGGGGCCCAGATCAGCAATAAGAGCCAAGTTGCCCTGAATGGGACGGCGGCTCGAACCGATGATAATTATGTTGGCGTCTATGCCGACTTTACCGCTCAGAGTCTGGCTTATAGCGGCTCGGTACTGTACAAAAAGTCGTCTGGAGTCGACTCTAGTGCGACCGATGGTGACACGTATATGCTGAACCTTTATGCCAAAAAGCACTGGGACGGCGGTAACATCAAGGTTCACGGCATCTACATTCCGGCTGACGACAGCAGCAACGGTGCCGACCGCTTTGCGGCAAACCAGTCGGGTTGGGAGTTGAACAGCGATAACCTGCAAATCTTCGGAACAGACTACTACTACAACAATGGTTCCCAGGGGGCTAAGTCAGTTTATGACGCTGCTTACCAGGGATACGGTCTGATGGGGCTGATGGTCTCGGGTGATCAGGAGCTTGCCAACGACTACTACCTGAAGTACGGCACCGGTTACTTCCGCGCCGCCGATGATGCGCCCGACAGCGCAGCTCAGGCCAACGGCTCAAGTCTTGGTACCGAAGTTGCTGCCCAGGTTGGTAAAAAGTTTGCCGGCTTGTATGACATTAGTCTCCGAGGCTCTTATGGTTTTATGGGGGATTTCTACGGAGATGACCCGGAGGATACCTATAAGGTCGTAGCTATGGTCAATATCAGTTACTGATGAACGTCTAATCGCATAATCAGTTCAACGGCCGGGCTTTAGCCCGGCCGTTTGTCATTGTGCCATTGGCGTGATGTTTGGCGGATGGTTCGGGTCCACGCAGTTTCGCGGCTTTGATAAATTAACGAACAATCCGTTTTGGCTACTCAGAATGTGGAAAGGCCGTCCAGGTTTTTTTCTGCCAGCGAATTTCATTGCACCCCTGGCTCCGATCGGTTTGGGCACCGGACGTCATTGTTGTTCCTGTTGTTCTCCGGGTGCGCTTTTCTGTAGTGTTTGTCCGCCTCCTGATCCCGCAGCTGTGTTTCATTGCCTTTGACTGATTGACTATGGGGCAGTTGTTAGCTCTGCCAATAGGCGGATTCGCCCTGATCGGTTGGTCCAGATTCAAGACGATGGGCGCTACGGACGCTGCAACTGATTAATGGCATTAACTAGAACTATCTTTTTGATATTCCTCTTTATTGCCGGAAACCCGCCCGCGAGGGAGCGAGCCTCATCTTATCTGTCTCTAACACACGGGCCGTGAAGGCTTTTTCTCGGACATAATCAACAGCAGGGAAAAGAAGCTGGTCAGGTAATAAACTCCTGAGCAGTCATGTACGTTATCCCGTTAAGAGTTTTTATCCACTCAGTATCTGGCGACGCACAATCAGCCACTATCAGGTCGCGGTTCTACTAACACAGCCCTTCAAACCCAGAAGTCTCACAATTTTATGAGCCGCAAACGAGGCCCGTAGGGACTGCTCTGTATGACGGATGAGGTGATGTCGCCTTGTCCAGCTCTTTTTGGCTGTGAGCTTTTGGAAGTACCTCTTGAGAGTCAGATTCAATCTGACCGATATCAAGGTTGTCCCTGTCATAAGCGCCCTAAACTGAATTAATTACCTATCAATGAAATATTGAATCCATTCAACCGCTTATACGACCATAGAAGGTACCGCTAGGATGAAAATGATGCTAACTCCGCTCACTGCCAGGAATGGCCAAAAAAATCAGAAGTCGTTGCTTGCCTTTGCCATTGGTTCGGTTCTGGCCTCTGCCGCAACGCCTGTCCTGTCCATGACCTTTACCGAAGCCTTAACCGGAGGGAAGGTTTCGCTTGATGTTCGTTACCGTTACGAATTTGTGGATCAGGACAACCCTCTTGATCAAGCCCATGCTTCCACCGTTCGAACCCGACTGGGGTACCGGACTGGTGATTTTAAGGGGTTTGAGGTGTTTACCGAGGCGGAAGATGTCTCCGCTGTAGGGAATGAGAACTACAATAGCACCATTAATGGCATAACCGATCACTCAGTAGTCGCTGATCCGACGGAGACCGAAGTCAACCAAATTTACGTACGTTACAAAGGTTTTTCGGATACGAGCCTGACCTACGGCCGTCAGCGCTTTGCTATGGACAATCACCGGTTTATAGGTACGGTTGGCTGGCGCCAGAATGAACAAACCTTCGATGCCTTTGTCGGCACCAACGAGTCGCTTCCGGATACGAAGATTACAGCGGGCTATCTTCACAATGCTAACCGGGTATTCTCGGATGCCAGCCCGAATGGCAATTTCCGAATGCAGTCGCCCGTTTTCAACGCACAGTATCATGGCTTGGCTGCCGGAACCTTGACAACCTATGGTTATCTTTTCGACTTTACCAACGCAGACGTCAACTCAACCCAGAATTTTGGTTTGCGGTTCGCAGGTGGCACCGATGTAGCGGAAGACGCCAAGGTCCTGTACACCCTGGAGTACGCAATCCAGAAGGACTATGCAGACAACCCGCAAAGCTTTGAGGCAGCTTATTGGCTGGCGGAAGTGGGTCTCGCGGCCTACGGCCTGACCTTTAAGGTGGGCATGGAGACCCTGGAGTCGGACGACGGTCGGTCATTCCAAACGCCTCTGGCGACGCTTCACGCGATGAACGGTTGGGCCGACCAGTTCCTGGTCACCCCGGACGATGGCCTGCAGGATCTATACGTATCTGCGGGTGCCTTAGTAAAGGGAGTCAAGTGGCTAGCCGTTTATCATGACTACAGTAGCGACATAAATAGTCTGAGCTATGGCTCAGAGTTAGGGCTGCTGGCTGTCTACCCGATCAACAAACACTACACGGTGGGGGCCAAGTTCGCCAGTTATGCCGAGGATGGTCGCGGCGTGGATACTGACAAGGCTTGGTTGTGGGGGGAGGTCAAGTTTTGAACTTATCTCTGTTGCGGTGAGCTGACATTCTTTTGAAAGAAGGCTGACCCGACTGAGGAGTAGATAATCCGCATAGCAAGGGTCGCTGGCGAACGCTGCGGCTGAGAAGGTCTCAGGCAGCGTTCGGCCCTTGTCAGCGCCATAAATTTACAGAAATTGATGTGTTAGCTATGCTTTGCCAAGAACCTAAACAACAAGGAGAAACACGATGGGTAAAGCTATTAATGGTAAGTTCGAGAACATGGATCAGGCACGCAACACGCGAGACGATCTTATTGGCAGTGAAATCCCACAGGATGTGATCTTTATTGATAAGGAAGAGCAGACGATCCGGGTGATGTTGCCGCAGGAGGAGGCCGGGGAAGTTTATGATATCTTCGATCGACACGGCGTTACTTATAAGTGAAAGCTCGTTAACATAGATTCCTGAAATACAAGTTCTATACCTCCGTCTTTGCTTCGCTTGCATATTGCCCATAGCGCCGGCGCGAAATATGCCGGCGCAATTGGCTATGTAAAACCGCCAGTTGCCTCTGAACGTTTTTCCGTACTTCAGCGTTCGTATGGCTCATTCCTGTTCATCGACCTTTCCCAGCTATTTGTCCTATGCAAACGCATAATAAGACTTGAATTAGATCGCCCACCATCGGGCCGTTATCAGAAGTAACGGATCCAAAGTGCTCTCTCGTCTTTAGTACTGATGAGCGTTTTCAAGGCCCCGCTGAAGCGTATCGGAAAATAGGCGATGCGTTTACCCTCCTGCCCCGCTGTGATGAATCAGGCGAACAATGACACTCGAATTCAGTATTTTCATTTCTGCGTGCCAGTCGTCTTGTATTCCTTTGTGGCGCATTGTCTTTCCATCTGGTCAACATTGGGATTTGCTTGACCGAGATCACATTATGATTCGGCCTAAGCCGCTGATTCAGTTTGGATTCAGGTAGATATGCTTTGATGGAATGAGCGGCGTCTATTCTGGGCGCCTGGCTACCTGGTAAAAGCCCCGGTCGGCCAATATGCAAAGGGATGCAAGGAATGAAAAATACCGTTGTGGAGATCCGCGGCTTGCTATCGGCACTGAGTGCTCGGGGCGTAGAGAAACAGTTATTGAGGTTGCCCGGCATCAAGAAAGCCGAGGTCAATTATGTGACCGGCAGCGCGACCGTCACCTATGACGAAGCGACGGTGGATATTGATGCTATCGATGCCAGGATACACGAGTGCGGCTACCACTGTTCTGGAGAATGGTTACCAAGGCACGTTTGCGACCAGGAAGGCCCACAGGGCAAAGTAGGAATTGTGTCCCGGTCCGCACACGATGGCCACTCCTTTCATACCGACCGCAACGATGCGGTCGCTCCTGCTGAGCACGCCGAACATGCTGGCGCAAAGGACGAGATGGCTCACGAGATGGGCCACGGCGGCAGCATGGACATGCAGGCAATGGTGCGCGACATGCGCAACCGTTTCTGGGTCTGCCTGATCTTCAGCCTCCCGATTTTCATTTATTCGCCCATGGGTGGGCTGTTCGAACCGCCAGCACCGCCCTTCGGGCTGCGGCTAGACCTGTGGTTGCTATTACTGGCAAGCATCGCGGTGCTCTGGCCAAGCTGGCCGTTCTTTGTTGCCGCCTGGCGCGCGCTGAAAAACGGCGTGCTCAACATGGCTGTGCTGGTCGTTCTCTCGGTGGGTACTGGCTACCTGTTCAGCGTCGGTTCCACGCTCTTTTTCCCGGGGGTGCAGTTTTTCGAGGCGGTGGCGGTGTTGCTGGTGTTCATCCTGCTCGGCCATTGGCTGGAGATGCGCGCCCGTGCCGGTGCCTCGGACGCCATCCGCTCGCTGATGGATCTCGCGCCGCCCAAGGCCACTGTGTTGCGTGATGGCCAGGAACGGGAGGTACCCACCGCTGAGGTTCTGAAGGACGACATCGTCGTGATCCGCCCCGGCAATAAGATTCCGGTGGACGGTGAGGTCTTGGAGGGCGAGTCCCTGGTGGATGAGTCCATGCTCACTGGCGAGTCCATGCCGGTGGAAAAAAAGCCCGGCGATAAGGTGATCGGGGCCACCATTAACAAGAGCGGCAGCTTCAGGTATCGCGCCACCAAGGTAGGTTCCGACACCGCGTTAGCGCAGATCGTCAAGCTGGTGCAGGAGGCGCAGAACTCCAAGGCCCCGGCGCAGCTGCTGGCGGACAAAGCGTCACAGTGGCTGGTGGTGATTGCCATCGTGATCGGCCTGCTCACCTTCGCCGTCTGGTTCTGGTGGATCGGCCAAAGCCTGCTGCTTGCCGTGACCCTGACTATCACCGTGTTCGTGATCGCCTGTCCGGATGCCCTCGGCCTTGCCACGCCCATGGCGGTGATGGTGGGCACCGGCCTCGGTGCCAGGAACGGCATCTTGTTCAAGAATGCCTCTGCACTTGAGGATGCCACCCGGCTGGATATTGTGGTCTTCGACAAGACCGGCACCCTGACCATGGGCGAGCCGCAGGTGGTCGAGGTGGTCGTGGTGGCGGGCAGCACCGAGGAGGCGGTCCTCGCACTGGCGGGGACGGTGGAGCAGGGCTCGGACCATCCTCTGGCCCAGGCGATACAAAGTAAGGCCGAAGGCTTGCAGCTCGATCCGCTGACCGGCTTCACCAACATCGAGGGCAAGGGCGCGCGGGCGGAGATTGGCAGCAAGACCGTGCTGCTCGGCAACCGCCGGCTGATGGACGAAGAGAAGGTCGACATGGCGAGCCTGAAGGACGAGGCCGCGCGTCTGCAGAGCGCGGGGCAGACCGTGGTGCACGTCGCCCGGGACGGAAAGCTGGTCGGCCTTATCGCCATTGCCGATGCGCCTCGCCCCACCGCTGCGGCGATGGTCAAGAAAATGCGGGAACGCGGGGTGGAGGTGGCGATGCTCACCGGCGACAACCAGGCCACCGCCGAGCGCATCGCCCGGGAGCTGGGCATCGGCACTGTGATCGCCGATGTACTGCCGGGGCAGAAGGCGGACAAGATCAAGGAGCTCCAGGCTCAGGGCAAGAAGGTTGGCATGGTGGGCGACGGTGTCAATGACGCCCCGGCACTGACCCAGGCGGAGGTGGGTTTCGCCATCGGTGCCGGCACCGATGTGGCCATTGAGAGCGCTGACGTGGTGCTGATGAAGAGCGACCCCTACGATGTGCTGGGAGCCATCGAGCTGTCGCGCGCTACCCTGCGCAAGATGCACCAGAACCTGTTCTGGGCGGTGGCCTATAACGTCATCGCCTTTCCCGCAGCGGCAGGCATGTTCTATCCGTTGGTGATAAGCCCAGAAGTTGCGGCGTTGGCAATGTCCGGAAGCTCTGCGCTCGTGGCGGTAAATGCACTTCTGCTAAAGCGAACCCGACTGGACGGCTTAGGGTAGACGAACGCAGAACACGGATAAAACATCCTCCGAACATTAAATTGTGGTCCCCAAACGAGATAGCCGAAACATAGTTGCTGGCACGCAAAAGGAAGACTGACATGACCAAAGAAAACAGATCTCTGGACGCTGAGGAGCAGGATCTCGCAACACGATTTCCAACAGCCTACACCATCCTGTTTCTGCTGATCATTCTGGTTGCAGCGCTAACCTGGATTATCCCTGCAGGTCAGTACGAGCGCTCCATGAACGATGAAGTAGGGCGGGAAGTTGCGGTGCCTGGCACATATCAAACAGTTGAGCCTAATCCCCAGGGCTTTGTGGATGTGATGCTGGCACCCACGGCAGGCTTTTACGACCCTGACAGCTATGTGGCGAACGCCATTGATGTGGCTTTGTTCGTGCTATTCCTTGGCGGCTTTCTGGGTGTGATGAACGCCACCGGTGCCATCGATACCGGCATACGCAGCGCCATGCACCGGCTGGAAGGGCGTGAGATATGGATGATCCCGATACTGATGACGCTGTTTGCACTGGGGGGGACAACCTACGGCATGGCTGAGGAAACCCTGGCTTTCTATGCCATTCTGATTCCGGTCATTATCTCGGCGGGGTACGACGCAGTCACCGGAGTTGCCGTCATTCTGGTGGGGGCCGGTATCGGTGTGCTGGGGTCAACGATCAACCCCTTTGCAACGGTCATTGCCTCCAACGCTGCCGATATTCCCTTTACGGACGGCATTGTGCTTCGGTTCGTGCTGCTTGCAGGTGGCCTTCTCATTTGCGCGGCGTACGTTATGCGCTATGCCAAACGGGTCAAGGCCGATCCATCCCGCTCCGTGGTTGCCAAGCAGAGGGATGCTCACCGCAAACTATTCCTTCAAGGCCACGATGAGCTGGAAGATTTCGAACTCACCGGTACCCAGAAAATTGCCCTGATCATCTTCACACTGACGTTCATCGTGATGATCTGGGGCGTTTCCTCCCAGGGCTGGTGGATGGCCAGAATGGGCGCTCTGTTCTTTGGTTCCGCCATTGTGATCG
The DNA here is from genome assembly GCA_033721635.1 of Marinobacter sp. Classification (GTDB taxonomy): domain Bacteria; phylum Pseudomonadota; class Gammaproteobacteria; order Pseudomonadales; family Oleiphilaceae; genus Marinobacter. Next base: position 8,538 of record JAWWAT010000048.1, read on the forward strand.
GCATCATCGCCCGGTTGGGTGAGAAGAAACTGACCAGCAGCTTTGTCGATGGTGCCCGTGACCTCCTGGGCGTGGCCCTCGTAGTCGGTCTGGCACGGGGCATTGTAGTGATCATGGAGCAGGGCATGATTGCCGACACCATCCTCCACAGCGCGGAGACCACCCTGGGAGGCTTGCCGGAACTCGCGTTTATCAACCTGATGTTCTGGATCGAAGTGGGCATGAGCTTCTTCGTGCCGTCTTCATCGGGCCTGGCGGTACTCTCCATGCCGATCCTGGCTCCGCTGGCGGACTTTGCCAACGTGGGGCGTGATCTGGTGGTCACCGCCTATCAGTCAGCCAACGGCCTGGTCAACCTGATCAACCCGACCTTTGCCGTGGTGGTCGGCGGTCTCGCAATCGGCCGGGTTTCCTACGACCGCTGGCTGGCATTCATCTGGCCCCTGTTGCTGATTCTCACTGTTTTCATCAGTGTGGTGATCAGTATCGGTGCGTTTCTGTAACCCTTTCTTTAACTCCAGGCAAAGGAGCATGCGACATGGTTGAGCACACACTTGGTGTTCACTCTGAAACCGGCACCCTGCGGCAGGTCATCGTCTGCCGCCCGGGGCTCGCCCACCGGAGACTGACGCCTTCCAACTGCGATGCACTGCTGTTTGACGATGTCTTCTGGGTCAAGCAGGCCCAGAAAGATCACGATGTATTCGCCGGGCTGATGCGCGCCCGGGGCGTGGAGGTGCTGGACGTTAACGAACTGCTGGCGGACACCCTCGATATCCCGGAGGCGCGGGCCTGGATTCTGGATAACCGGATCACCTGGAACCATATCGGGGTGGGTATGGTGTCTGATCTCCGCGCCTGGATGGATGAGCTACCTGGCCAGCCCCTGGCAGAGTTCCTCATCGGCGGACTGGAAGTGGGCGACCTGCCTTTCGATCCCGCCGGACTGTTTGGCAATCACCTGGGGCCTCACGGGTTTGTGCTGCCGCCGCTGCCGAACTTCCTGTTCACCCGTGACAACAGCGCCTGGATCTATGGCGGTGTCACCCTCAACCCGATGTACTGGGCTGCGCGCAAACCGGAGACGCTACTGATGAGCGCAATCTACCGGTTCCACCCGAAGTTCGCCGGCAAGGTGAACGTGCATTGGGGCGACCCGCTTGCAGATCATGCGCTGGCGACCCTGGAAGGGGGCGACATCATGCCGGTGGGTAATGGCGCCGTGCTGGTGGGGATGGGGGAACGATCCTCCCCGCAAGCCATCGGCCAGCTGGCCAGGGCGCTGTTTGCCAACGGCACGGCAGACAGGGTGATCGCCTGCCAGATTCCCAAGACCCGTTCAGCCATGCACCTGGATACGGTGTTTACCTTCTGTGGCGGCAACGTAGTCACCACGTTCAAGGAAGTCGCCGATGAAATGGTTTGCTACGACCTGCGTCCGGGAGAAGGCGACAAGCACCTGTCGTTTTTCCAGGACAGTCGCCCGCTGTTTGATGTTGTTGCGGAGGTCCTTGGTTACCCGTCGCTGGAAGTGGTCGCCACTGGTGGCGAGACCCCTGCCGAACGGGAGCGGGAACAGTGGAACGATGGCAATAACGTGTTGGCACTGAGCCCGGGCGTCGTTATCGGTTACGACCGTAACGACGATACCAATGCCGCCCTGGAAGCGGCCGGCATAGAGGTACTGGCCATACCCGGCGCGGAACTGGGCCGGGGCCGGGGTGGTGGGCGCTGCATGAGTTGCCCGACAATACGAGATGCAGTCTGACAAGGAAGGAGCAGAACCATGGCTTTTAATCTCAAGAACCGACATTTCCTGACCCTGAGGGGCTTTACGCCCCGGGAAATCAGTTTTTTGCTCAAGCTTTCCGCCGACCTGAAAACCGCCAAGTACGCCGGCACCGAAGTGCCAATGCTGCAGGGCAAGGACATAGCGCTGATCTTCGAGAAGAACTCCACCCGGACCCGGGTCGGGTTTGAGGTCGCAGCGTTTGATCAGGGCGCCCGGGTCACCTATCTAGGCCCGACGGGCACCCATATCGGACACAAGGAATCAGTGAAGGACACGGCACGGGTGCTGGGGCGCGTATACGACGCCATCGAATACCGGGGCTTCGGCCAGGCGGTTGTCGAGGAGCTGGCGAAGTACGCCGGCGTGCCCGTATACAACGGCTTGACCAATGAATTCCACCCCACCCAGATACTGGCAGACTTCCTGACCATGCAGGAAAACGTGGAAAAGCCACTGCGGGACGTGGCGTTTGTGTTCATTGGCGACGCCGCCAATAACATGGGCGACAGCCTGCTGATTGGTGGCGCCAAGATGGGAATGGACGTACGTCTGTGCGCTCCCAAAGCCTGCTGGCCCAGCGAAGCGATTCGGAAGGAAGCGCAGACCATTGCCACTGGAACCGGCGCCCGGATCATGATCACGGAGGACATTGATGCCGCGGTTGCCGGGGTTGATTTTGTCTACACCGACGTGTGGGTGTCCATGGGCGAGGCCAAGGAAAAGTGGGCAGAGCGGATCAAACTCTTGCAGCCCTACCAGGTCAATGCTGCCCTGATGGAGAAAACCGGCAACCCCCGCGCAAGGTTCATGCACTGCCTGCCGGCCTTCCATAACACCGAGACTACCGTGGGCAAGGAAATACAGTCTGAGTTTGGCATTAATGCGATGGAAGTCACTGAAGACGTCTTTGAAAGCCCCGCCTCCATCGTGTTTGATCAGGCGGAGAACCGGATGCACACCATCAAGGCCGTGCTCGTTGCCACTCTTGGAAGCTGAGACAAGGAGATCGACATGCTTGTGGTAGCAGCACTTGGAGGCAATGCCCTGTTGCGGCGAGGGGAACCCCTGACCGCCGCGGCGCAGCGGGCCAACGTGAAGATTGCAGCCCAATCTCTGGCCGACATCGTCCGCGCAGGCCACCAGCTGGTGGTCACTCACGGTAATGGTCCGCAGGTAGGCCTGCTGGCGCTTCAGGGCGCCGCCTATAAGCCGGACGAAGCCTACCCCCTGGATGTATTGGGCGCGGAAACCGAAGGCATGATCGGCTACATCATCGAGCAGGAACTGGAAAATGCCCTGGATCATGACCGGCCAGTAGCAACCCTGCTGACCCAGGTTCTGGTGGACAAGGACGACCCCGCCTTTAAAAAGCCGACAAAATTTGTCGGGCCGGTGTATGACAAGGAAGAAGCGGAGACCAAAGCCGAAGCCGCTGGCTGGCACATTGCCCAGGATGGCGACAGGTGGCGGCGGGTAGTGCCCTCGCCCAAACCCCTGGAAATTCCCGATATGCGGGTGCTCCAACTGCTGCTGGAACAGGGTGTTGTGGTGATCTGTGCCGGAGGCGGCGGTATCCCCATTCTTCGCCGGGACGATGGCAGCATGATCGGGATCGAAGCCGTCATCGACAAGGATGCCGCCAGCGCACTACTGGCCAGCCAATTGGGTGCAGACGCTTTGCTGCTCCTTACCGATGTGGATGCCATATACCGTAACTTCGGCAAAGACACCGCCGCCCCCATCCATGAGCTGACGCTCGATGAGGCCCGCAAGCTGGACCTTCCCGCAGGCTCCATGGGCCCGAAAATAGCTGCTGCGGGAAATTTTGTCGAAAGTGGGGGTGTCAGTGGTATTGGTAAGCTGGAGGACGCGCTTGCCATTTTGACTCGTGATGCAGGCACGCGAATCCTTCCCGCTGTTTAGCCCTTAATTGCCAAAGTGGAAAGTTTGATGCGTATCAATTCCTCATTATAGAGAGGCTCTTTTTTCATCTTTTGTTGGATTTTTTCAGCATGAATTCAGGCTCATGAGTTTTAGTGGTAGGTAATGGCTGTCTGCTGGCGTAATTGTCAAAACGAAACAACATAAGGGAAAGGGAAGATGGATATTAAAACCTTCGGAGAACTTATTAACTGGACACGGGACCTGCATGCTCATCTTGCAAGATGCCTGTCCCACTGCGCCACTAAGAATGAAGAAGAGCGAGCACAAGCGTTGCTGGACTATTTGGCGACCCATGAATCGGAAATGGAACGTATTGTGAACGAGTTCAAGTCGCAGGGCGATTCCAAAGCGTTGGAGACAAGGGTCTACGACTACCTGTCTCACCATCCCATTAAGACCCACAGAACCTGCGATGAGCCATACGCACAGCTGGATTTTGAGGGCATATGCAGAGAAGTATTCGATTTCCATGATCAGATAGAGGACCTTTATCGCACCATGGCCGACAAAGCCGAAATTCCCGAGGCGAAAGAATTACTGCAGTCGTTGCTAACCATGGAAGAGAACGAAGCTATGCGATTGGCCAGGCAGATAGGGCGTATGAACGACCTCTGATCAGGACACTGAAAATCTTTCTCCGGTGCAGTAAAAGGGTGTTGATACATGGCGGGGTCTTCCGGTCAGTTGCGGGTTTTCAAGATGGGTATCAATACTCATCAGGAACCTGTTGTCTACATGCGTGATGATTGTGATGTCTGCCTTTCAGAAGGATTCTCCGCCAGTTCCAGGGTGGGAATTTCCTCACAGGGACGATCCATCATCGCAACTCTCAATATTTCTTCTGACGAAACGGTTCCCAAAGGGTATGCGGGGCTTTCAGATATCGCCATAGAGCGGCTCGGGGTGGCTCAGTCTGACCTGGTTTCAGTACATCATGCGCCCTATATCGAATCCTTGAGTCTGGTTCGTCGGAAAGTATTCGGACAC
>JAWWAT010000049.1:0-13172 GCA_033721635.1 Marinobacter sp.
CCCCCACATCGAGCAAGTGCGCGGCAGCCTCCATTACGGGGAGGAGGCGCAGGACCCTGAATCTTATGCAAAATCCGAACTGGCTTTTCCCTCCGGCGAAGCGCTTCCCGTGTGCTGGACAGACCCCGACTACCGCCGCCATAGCTGATCCTTCCTGCAGCCACCTCAGGGCCATACTAGCTTGGCTCTGAGGTTGTCCGTTTTTTAAACCGGTTTGAATTCCTCGTCTGGCTTCTGTAAGCTTTTCGTTAATTGAACGTTCAATTAATAAAAGCAGGTCTGATTCGCGCTGCTTTTTTACACCGGAATCAAAACGAGTAACTGAAGCCGCCATGCCGATTGTTGGAGTAAAAGACACACGCAAACAGCAGTTGATTGAAGCCACCATGGCGTCCATCGCCGAGCTGGGCATGCAGAACACAACCATCGTGAGCATCAGCAAGCGGGCGGGCATGTCCTCCGGCATCATCAGCCATTACTTCGGTGGCAAGCAGGGTCTGATTGAAGCGGCCCTGCGTTATCTGCTGGATCAACTGGGCAAGGAGCTGAGGGAGCGCATGGCGAAAACCGACCGCTCCCCGGAACAGCGGTTGAATTGCATCATCGAGTCGAACTTTTCCGAGTTTCAGCGCTCTGCGCTGGCGGCCAAGACCTGGCTGAGTTTCTGGGCCCGGTCGATGCATGAGCCGGGGCTCAAGCGGCTGCAGCAGATCAACAACGCCCGGCTGTACAGCAATCTGCGCTATTCGTTTGCGCAGGTGCTCGAACCGGCTGCGGCGACCGAGGCCGCCCGGCAAACCGCGGCAATGATCGATGGGTTCTGGTTGCGCAGTGCCCTGAGCCTGGACCCGGCAGAGAGCTTTGAGGCCGGCGAGCGGCTTTGCAAGAAATTTGTCCACGAGACACTGGCCCAGGCCACCGCCTGAGCCGCGATAGAATCAAACGGCCCACAAGGCCTGAAGACACCGAACCGAGGTTATCTGATTACTATGTCTGCATCTCTTCCTGTTGTTCAGAATTTCATTCATGGCCGTTTCCTGGCCAACAGCACCGGCGAAACCTTCCCCGTGGTGAACCCGGCCACCGGTCAGGTTATCTACGAAGTGGAAGTGGCGGATGAATCCGTGCAGCAGGCTGCCATTGAAAGCGCCCGGGCGGGCTTTGCCGAGTGGTCCGCAATGACGGCCATCGAACGCAGCCGGATTCTGCTGCGGGCGGTTGCGCTTTTAAGAGAGCGTAACGATGAACTGGCGGCCGCAGAAGTGCGCGATACCGGCAAGCCCTGGCAGGAAGCGGAAGCCGTCGATGTGGTAACCGGGGCCGATGCGATCGAGTTTTTTGGTGGTCTGGCGCCGTCCATTGAAGGCAATCAGCAGGACCTGGGGGGTGATTTCTACTACACCCGCCGTGAGCCGCTGGGAATCTGTGCCGGTATTGGCGCCTGGAACTACCCGATCCAGATCGCCTGCTGGAAATCCGCGCCTGCCCTGGCTTGTGGCAACACCATGATCTTTAAGCCTTCCGAAGAAACTCCTATGGGGGCGGTGAAGCTAGCGGAGATCTTTACCGAAGCGGGCGTGCCGGCGGGCGTGTTCAACGTGGTTCAGGGCGCCGCAGAGGTGGGCCAGTGGCTGACCCATCATCCGGAGATTGCCAAAGTCTCCTTCACCGGCGAAGTGGCCACCGGCAAGAAGGTAATGGCAGCGGCATCCTCCACCCTGAAAGACGTCACCATGGAGCTCGGCGGCAAATCGCCGCTGATCATCTTTGAAGATGCCAACCTGGAAAACGCTATTTCCGCCGCCATGGTGGGCAACTTTTATACCCAGGGCGAGATTTGCACCAACGGCACCCGGGTGTTTGTCCATGAAGATCTGTACCCGCGTTTCATGGAGCGTCTGCTGGAGCGCACCCGCAAGAACATTAAACCGGGTGATCCGATGAATCCGGATACCAACTTTGGTGCCCTGATTTCCAAGAAGCATCAGGACCTGGTTTTGGATTACATCGCCAAAGGTCTCTCTGAAGGTGCCACCCTAAGCCACGGCGGTCGGGCCTTTGAGCCGGAAGATTCCAAAGGCGGCTATTTTGTGGAGCCCACGATCTTCACCGACTGCACTGATGACATGACCATTGTGAAGGAAGAGATCTTCGGGCCGGTGATGTCGGTGCTCACCTTCCGCGATGAGGACGAGGTGATTGCCAGGGCCAACAGCACCGACACCGGACTGGCGGCCGGCGTGTTCACCAACGATATCCGTCGGGCTCACCGGGTCATTCACCAGATCCAGGCCGGTATCTGCTGGGTCAACAGCTACGGTGCGTCCCCGGCGGAAATGCCAGTGGGCGGCTACAAACTCTCCGGCATCGGCCGGGAAAACGGGCGCGAGACCATTGCGCACTACACCCAGATCAAGTCCGTCTACATCGGAATGCAGGACCTGGACGCCCCGTTTTAATCCCGCAAGCCACAGAGGAGAACGCGTATGACAGAAAATCGATACGACTACATCATTGTGGGTGCGGGTTCCGCCGGTTGTGTGCTTGCCAACCGCCTGACCGAAGACGCGCGCCACCGGGTGCTGCTGCTGGAAACCGGCGGCAGTGACAAGAGCATCTTTATCCAGATGCCCACCGCCCTGTCCATTCCCATGAACACCAAGAAATACGCCTGGCAGTTCGAGACCGAGCCCGAGCCGTACCTGGACAACCGCCGCATGCATTGCCCCCGGGGCAAGGTCCTGGGGGGCTCTTCCTCCATCAACGGTATGGTCTATGTCCGTGGCCATGCCCGGGATTTCGACGAATGGGATTCCGAGGGTGCCACCGGCTGGAATTACCGGAATGTACTGCCGTATTTCAAGAAGGCCGAAACCTGGGCGTTTGGCGGCGATGACTACCGCGGAGACAAAGGTCCGCTCGGTGTGAATAACGGCAACAACATGCAGAACCCCCTCTACAAGGCATTTATCAGGGCGGGTTCCGATGCCGGTTATTTCGAAACCGACGACTACAACGGTACCCAGCAGGAAGGCTTCGGCGCCATGCACATGACCGTCAAGAACGGTCGTCGCTGGTCCACCGCCAACGCCTATCTTCGCCCGGCCATGGAGCGCCCGAACCTGACTGTGGTCACCCATGCTCTGGTGCACAAGGTGCTTTTGGATGGACAGGATGGCAAAACCGCCACCGGTGTCCGTTACGAGCAGGGCGGCAAGGTACACGAGGCGAAGGCCGCCGAGGAGGTCATCCTTTCGGCCGGCTCGATCGGCTCACCGCATCTGCTCCAGCTGTCCGGGATTGGCAAGCGCGACGTTCTGGAGAAGGCCGGCATTGAGGTAAAGCATGAGTTACCCGGTGTCGGTGAGAATCTGCAGGACCACCTCGAGTTTTATTTTCAGTATCGCTGCAAACAGCCGGTTTCGCTCAACGGCAAGCTGGATTGGTGGAACAAGCTGAAGATCGGTGTTCGCTGGATTCTCCGCAAGGACGGCCTGGGCGCCACTAATCACTTCGAGTCCTGTGGCTTTATCCGTTCCAAGGCCGGCGTTGAGTGGCCCGACCTGCAATACCACTTCCTGCCGGCAGCCATGCGCTACGACGGTAAGGAGGCCTTTGATGGTGACGGTTTCCAGTTGCACATTGGCCACAACAAGCCCAGGAGCCGGGGTTTTGTGCGCGTGCAATCGGCCGACCCTAAACAGGCGCCGACCATCCGCTTCAACTATCTGCAGCACGAGGCGGACCGGGAAGGGTTCCGGGATTGTGTGCGCCTGACCCGGGAAATCATCAACCAGCCGGCGATGGACGAGTACCGCGGAGCGGAAATACAGCCCGGTGCCGAGGTCCAGACCGATGAGGAAATCGATGCCTTCGTCCGCCAGGCCGTGGAGAGCGCCTATCACCCGTCGTGCTCCTGCAAGATGGGCACAGATGAACTGGCGGTGGTGGACCCGGACACGCGGGTACGCGGCATCCGGAATCTCAGGGTGGTGGATTCGTCCATCTTCCCGACCATACCCAACGGCAACCTGAATTCGCCCACCATCATGGTGGCCGAGCGGGCAGCCGACCTGATCCGGGGCAGGGAGCCCCTGCAACCTTCTGATGCGCCTGTGGTGATGGATGACCAGTGGCAGGCACGTCAGCGACCGGGACAGGCAAAGCGCGCGCTGGTTTAGCGCGTCGTCATCCCACCCGGGCGTGCAACGCGCCCGGCGTTTTGCAAGCCCTCAGGATTTCCCTATCAGCGCGACGGTGTTCTGCCGTTTTCGGGCGCCCGATAGGCAAGTCCTGGGTTTGTGTCCGATTCGAAAGAAACAGTGCATAAGGAGCCTCTGATTAACTCCGAATTACCTCTGGCCTTCAGAGCGATTTACAATCAAGGCGCGACTTTGCAGTAAGGCTGGCTGCCTTTCAAAAAGTCGCAACGCAGAGTGTCAATCGCTCTGAATGCCCCGTAGGGCGCGCTCTGAGAGCTTCACCTGCGGCGTTGCAGCTTTTGCCAAGGGCTGCGGCCATTGGCTGCAAACTGCGTCTTGCATCTGAAGCTCTCAGTGCGCGCAGAGGCGATTCGGAGTTGATCAGAGGCTCCTCCAAGTAGAGGAGGAACACCCATGCTGTTCATTGCAAAGAAACAAAGTAACCGGAGGACGTTATGACACTCTGGTTATCTGCAGGTCTGATATTCACCTTCGCCGCCATTGTGCTGATCCTGTACAAATGGTGGGATATCCAGTGCATCGGCGTGACGCCGGTCCGCACTTTCACCTTCATCGCCATCCTGTTCACGTCCGGTCTGGATGTGGGCCTGATCATGTTCCCGCTGACCGAGTTCGGTGGTTATGGCGATCTGTCTGCCAGCCCGGAGTACGGCTTTGCCAATCCGCTGGCGATTGAATTCGGGTTCTGGGCGTTCCTTATCTGGGGCTTCTATTTCCTGACCTGTTTTTACTTCGCGATCATCGAGCCGCGGGTGCAGTTCTTTGAAATCCCGCTGGTGAAGGTTGTGAACAACGTGGTAATCATCGGTACCTGCGCGTTCACAGCCTACCTCTTGCTGGTGAACCTGCCCTGGTACCTGCCCATGTTGGGTGATGGCGAGTCCGTGGTGCCGGCGTTCTACTTCATCGTGTTTGCTGCGATCGCGCTGGCGGTCTACTCCAGCTCCAAGATCAAGTATGTGCGCATTCTCAGCCTGGGCTCGAGCCTGTTGTTTATTGCCCTGATCGTGGGTATGTGGTTCCGGGCCTTTGTGATGGGTGCCGGTTCGCCGGCGGATTTCTTCGGCACCGCCGGATTGATCGGCGAGTACTTCGCCAACATCCATCAGTTTGCCCTGCCCATCAACGACTACCACGAGTTTTACCTGTTCTGGTGGTTTGCCTGGAGCATCATGATCGGCCAGTTTACTGCCCGTTTCGTAAGTGGTATCCGCACCTGGCAGCTGCTTATTGCCATGCTGGTGGTACCGTCCATCGCTATCGGTGTCTGGTTTACCGTGCTTTACCACTACCACGCGGAAGGGCTGCAGATTGCAGCGTTCACCAACCTTGCCATGATCTCGGTGGGGGTGTTGATGGTGGTGAACTCGCTGGATTCGCTGATCCGGCTGTACACCGACAACCTGAACCTTACCGCCCAGCGGTTGGGGCGGGCGAACTACGTGGTGTTCAATTTCCTCGCGATGGTGGGTCTGACCATGCTGTTCCAGCTGGATTTCCTACGGATTCAGTGGGTGGGCGCTCTGGTGATTGCTCTGTATTTCGGCTGCTTCGTCTATATTCTGGCGAAGAAGCGGGCAGAAGTTGCTGCCATTAAAGCGTCACCGGAAGAGAATATTCTGGACTTCGGAAAGATTGAACTGGCGGGCTAAGGCCCCATAAAGGCCGTGGCGGAGGAAAATTCCCGGCCGGAAACCAGAGATAGGTTTTTCCTATCTCTGGTTTGGGAATTATCAATTTTATCCGCATCGTCGTTATCCGTACCTTATGCGCCATCAATTCACTAACTTATGAATCCATCAACAAGGAGTTTTTTAATGGGTATTATTAATAGCGAGATCAAGCCGTTCAACGCCACCGCCTTTAAAAATGGCGAGTTCGTTGAGATCAGCGAAGCCGACGTGAAAGGCAAGTGGGCGGTATTTTTCTTCTACCCGGCCGACTTCACCTTCGTTTGCCCGACCGAGTTGGGCGATGTTGCAGACAAGTACGAAGAGCTTCAGAAGCTGGGCGTTGAAGTGTTCTCCGTGTCCACCGACACCCACTTCACCCACAAGGCATGGCACGACAGCTCCGAAACCATCGGCAAGATCCAGTACTACATGGTAGGCGACCAGACCGGCACCATCACCAACAACTTCGGTGTGATGCGTGAAGGCCAGGGCCTGGCAGACCGCGCTACCTTCCTGATCGATCCGGATGGCGTAATCCAGGCTATGGAAATCACTGCTGAAGGCATTGGCCGTGATGCAGACGACCTGATGCGCAAGGTTAAAGCGGCCCAGTACGTTCGCAAGCATCCTGGCGAAGTATGCCCGGCCAAGTGGAAAGAAGGCGAGGAAACACTGGCTCCGTCTCTGGACCTGGTTGGCAAGATCTAAGCTCTCTTTCCGGAAAGCTTATGAACGAAAAACCCCGGATTTTCCGGGGTTTTTTGTGTCTGGAGAAAAGCGATCGCTCAGAGCGACTCGAGTATGGTTTCGGCGCTGGTGAGGTCCAGCCCTTGAGGGTCCACGTGCAACAGCTCCACCTTGCCGTCGTTGACGATCATGGCGTAACGCTGGCTGCGAATGCCCATGCCATTGGCGGTGCGGTCCTGGGTCAGGTCCAGCGCTTTGGCGAATTCTGCCAGGCCATCGGCCAGCATGACGATTTCGTCAGCATTGTGGGCCTTGCCCCAGGCGTCCATCACGAAGGCATCGTTGACCGAGGTGCAGACGATGGTGTCCACGCCTTTGGCGCGCAGCTTGTCGGCATTCACCACGAACCCGGGCAAATGGGCGGCTGAACAGGTAGGTGTGAACGCACCCGGTACGGCGAACAGGACGGCTTTTTTACCGGCAAAAAGTTCGCTGGTACGGACTTTCTCCGGACCCTTTTCGCCCATTACCTGAAGTTCGATGTCTGGCAGGGTGTCACCCGGCTGAATTGGCATTGCTGTGGTCTCCACTGTTGTCTTTGTTGAAATAGTCGGCGCCACGGGCCTTGAGACGATAGAACTCTTCAATCACACCGGCCATCGCCTCTTCGCAATAGGGCCGCAAGCCACTAAGTACGAGCCGTTTGGTCACTTCGCCCACCGGTTTGTTGTTGGCGGTCAGGCGGTATTCCAGAAGCACGTTCCCGCGCTTGCCGGCCGCCTCGAGCGTTGCGTTGTGCAATTCCAGACCGGGAGAGGGCAGATCCAGGTCGTCCAGGGCCAGGCTCATGCTCTCGTACATCACCATGGGCCGGTCGGGATTGAACATCACTCCGTTCGACTCCATCAAGGGCTTCAGAGTATGGGGGAAGTTCTTGCCGGAAGCGGCTACATAGGCGCGGGTAATGGTCTCTATGAGCTGTTCGTCGTCGGTGGTGGCGCCACTGCGAACCACCTCGATATAGACCTTGCCGGCATCGTCACAGACTTCAATCGTGTCCCCGGTTTCAACGAACTTGAGGGGTACATTCTCCCCGAGCAGGCTGCGGAACCGGAAGGTCATGTTCTCCGACAGCCCGAAGCGCGCCAGCACGATGGCAAACAGCAGGTCGCCGGGAACACAGAAACGGCGGGCATCCGGATCATGGATGGGATTGAAATCCCCCGCGATTTCCTTGGCGAACTGGCTGGCTTGCAGGGCGGAAATAACGACGTGTCCGTCCTGGACGGAGTGGAAACGGTCTAGAAACATGCGTTGCCTATTCTGGGTTCCAGAGAATGATGTTGCGACAGTGTTACAACATCATACTGCGGCAGGCCACCGCTGGATATGCGCTATTGGTCAAGCTCTGTCGGTGGCGGGGCGCAGGGTATAGCAAAGTTCTATCAAACAGTTTGGGTCAATTAATTTGAGCATTGTAGTGTCGGGCCGTATCTTTGCACCAACTTCAATTGACCACCGTATTTGTTTCAAATACTTAGTTTCGAGAGTTTAAGGAGAAGTCAGACTATGTTGGATGCCAATATCAAGGAACAGCTCAAGGCCTACATGGACAAGTTGCAGCAGCCGATCGAGCTGGTCGCGGCCTATGACGACAGCAAGAAGTCCCAGGAACTCCGGGAGCTGCTGGAAGAACTGGAACCCATGTCTTCCAAGATCAGCTTGCGCACCGAAGAATCCGATGATGTGCGTCGTCCTTCCTTCGCCATCAACCGTGTAGGTACCGATATTGGCGTTCGCTTTGCCGGCATCCCCATGGGGCACGAGTTTACGTCGCTGGTTCTGGCGCTGCTGCAGGTGGGCGGCCATCCCTCCAAGGCTTCCCAGGACGTGATCGAGCAGATCCAGTCGCTGGAAGGTCGTTTTGAATTTGAAACCTATTTCTCGCTCTCCTGCCAGAACTGCCCAGACGTGGTTCAGGCCCTGAACCTGATGAGCGTGCTGAACCCGAACATCAAGAACACTTCCATCGACGGTGCGCTGTTCCAGGATGAAGTGGAACAGCGTGAAGTGATGGCGGTGCCCAGCGTTTACATGAACGGTGAGCCCTGGGGCCAGGGCCGCATGACTCTCGAAGAGATTGTTGCCAAGCTGGATACCAGCTCCAGCGAGAAAGACGCTGAGAAGATCAACCAGAAAGAGACCTTCGAGGTCCTGGTGATTGGCGGCGGCCCGGCGGGCGCCTCTGCAGCGATCTACGCGGCCCGGAAGGGTATCTCCACCGGTATTGCTGCCGAGCGTTTCGGTGGCCAGGTGGCTGACACCATGGGCATCGAGAACCTGATCTCCGTGCCTTACACCGAGGGACCGAAGCTGGTGGCGGCCATGGAGCAGCACGTCAAGGAATACGATGTGGATATCATGAACATGCAGCGTGCCGAGAAGCTGATTCCGGCGTCACGCCCGGGCATGCCCCACGAAGTACGGCTGGAAAACGGCGCCACACTCAAGGCACGCAGCCTGGTTCTGTCCACCGGTGCGCGCTGGCGCCAGATGGGCGTGCCGGGAGAGGAAGAATACCGCAACAAGGGTGTGGCCTACTGCCCGCACTGTGACGGTCCTCTGTTCAAGGGCAAGCGCGTTGCCGTCATCGGCGGTGGCAACTCCGGTGTGGAAGCGGCCATCGACCTCGCCGGCATCGTGGGCCACGTGACCCTGATTGAATTCGGTACTGAAATGCGCGCCGATGAGGTGTTGCAGAAGAAACTGCGCAGCCTGAAGAACGTGGAAATCATCACCTCCGGACAGACCACCGAGATCACCGGGGAAAATGGCAGGGTCAACGGCCTGAACTACACCGATCGCAATTCCGGTGAGCAGCATCACATTTCCTTGGAAGGTGTGTTTGTGCAGATTGGCCTGGTGCCCAACACCGAATGGCTCAAGGGTGACATCGAACTGAGCCAGCACGGCGAGATCATCGTCAACGATCGCAATGAAACCTCCATTCCGGGTGTCTTTGCGGCGGGCGACGCGACGACCGTGCCCTACAAGCAGATCGTGATCTCCATGGGTGAGGGTTCCAAGGCAGCTTTGAGTGCCTTTGACTTCCTGATCCGGAACTCTGTGGACGAGAGCGAAGACGAAGCGGCGTAAACCCGAAAACAGCCGCCTGATGAGAGAGAAGCACCGGAGCGATCCGGTGCTTTTTTTATGGGTAAACCCACAGGTTTAACAAGGTTTTTCTGGCACAAGTGAAACGTCGTTGTCATACTTCCGGCCCTGTATGAAAAATAGTCACTTTTACCCTCATGGACCGATGCGCGTGGTATGAAACGCTTCCTGCTGTCTTTCCTTGCATTACTGTTTGGCGCAAACACCCTGAGCGCCCCTGCAGTGGCCGATCCGGTCGTTCGGATTGCGGTTCCGGACATCACCAGTCTGCTGACCGAAAACGGCGACGGGGTTTACCAGAAAATCCTCTATCGGGCCCTGGATGGTCTGGACGTCACAGTGAGTGAAGAGTTCTATCCCTACAAACGGGCAATGCTGGTGTTCGAGCAGCGGGGCGCCGACTGCATCTATTCCTTTACCGAAGTTCTCGAGCGGCGGCTGGGGGAAGACGCCGTTGTTGCGAGTTTTCCCCTCGGCAAGTTCACTTACTATCTGTTTACCCCGCGGGGTGACGAGCCCGTCAGTGCTTTGTCCAAACTCGAGGGTGAAACCGTGGGGGCGGTCATTGGCCATGAGACCTATCTGAATGGGGTTCTGGAGGATCACAATGTCAATGTGGTCTGGTCAAAGAGCGATGCCCAGAATCTGGCCATGCTCGAGCATCAGCGATTCGGCGCTATGATCGCTGCCGTTCCCGATGTGCGGCCGTTCCTGGACAAGCTCAGCTACGATCCGGCAAGTCCGCTGCTTGAAAGTTATGACCGGCTTACCTGTCACAACACACAAGCCAACCGGCAATTCCTCAGAGGCCTGTCGGCCGAGATGAAGCGCCTGAAAAACGCCGGCGTCTATGAACAACTGGCCGGAAAGCTTTATGTCGAATTTGAAGAGCCGGCTGCCGCAGCTGAACCTTCTTCCCTGAACTGAGACTTCGGTTACGCATCTCCGCTTGTCTGTTACACGACAGGACGGTAGCTTAGGTCCGACCTTGCCAACGCTGCCAGATCGTCCATGGGGTGATTTGTTTCATGAAGTCCTATCCAGCCCGCTTTCTGATCAGTTTCCTGCTCCTGGTTACTTTCCCTGTGGCAAACGCCGACCAAAAGCCCAGTGTTGTTTTTCTGTCTCCGGACGACTCCCGTTTCTGGCAACTGGTGGCCGGTTTCATGGAGGCGGTGGCGGAGGATCTCGAGGTAGACCTGGAGGTTCAGTACGACCGGGAGAGTCATCGATTCAGCTATCTTCGCATGGCGAAGGACGTGCTGGGCCGTGACGAAAAGCCGGACTACCTGCTATTCATGTGCAAGGAGAATGTCACCGAACCCATGCTCAGGCTGGCGGATGGGGCGGGGGTAAAGGCGTTCACTTTCAATACCGATGTGCCTGACGCCGCGCGAGCCAGCATCGGCACGCCGCGAACGGTTCTGCCGGCCTGGCTAGGCCACCTGTCTCCGGACAATATTGCCGCCGGTCGCACTCTGGTAACGCTACTGGGTAAGCAGGCCGAACAAATGGGACTCGCCTCCGGACCCAGTATTCCCATGGTGGCCCTCTCGGGAACACGGGATTCCTCTGCGGCCAAGGACAGGGATCGGGGGTTGCTGGCGGCCGCCGTCCAGCAGCGTAGTGAGCTCCTGCAGCTGGTGTATGCTAACTGGAGTGGTGAGCTGGCCCGGGAAAAGACAGAGGTCCTGCTCGAACGCTATCCGGAGACTGTTTCCATCTGGAGCGCGAGCGATGGCATGGCACTGGGCGCCATCGAAGCCGCCCGAAATGCCGGCCGGGCCCCGGGGAAGGGTCTGCTGGTAGGCGCCATCGACTGGCAACCCGAGGCCCTGGAAAAAATCCGGCAGGGGGAGTTGCTGGTTAGCCTGGGCCGGCATTTCATGGGTGGTGGGCTTGCCTTGCTCCTGCTGCATGACTACCACAATGGCCGGGACTTCGATGATATGTCACCGGACTATGTGTTCCGCTACAAGCTGGAACCGGCAACCCGTGACAACATTGACCTGGTGCAGCGCATCGCGGATCCGGAGAATTGGAGCAGTGTGGATTTCCGACAGTTCAGCCGTGTTGGCGAGACTGAGACTGCGAAGGCCGTGCCTGATCCTGATGCCGTGCTGGATGCGATCACTGGAGCGCTGGCAAGGCAGGAAGCGGGCTCGGTAGCGAGCAGAGAATAAGGCCTTCGCGGATTCGAGCAGACTCTAGGGCCTCGATATATCCCGCTCGAGGCTCCCCTTGGGCATGTCAGGTTCTTCCTCGTCCTCGAAGAGATGGCCGTAGGCCGCCCGCACACCGGAGACAATGAATTCGTGGGGCACGTCATCGAACAGGCCGTGGTCGTTCACATACTCCATGTGCGCGTGACCCTCCTCGGTGTACTCCTGAAACATCGAATCGTGCACCCCGTCGAATTCCAGCGGTTCCACCTTCATCAGCTCGCACAGTTGCCGGTTGAACGCAGGGGTCGCCTTGACCCATTGGCCGTTCAGGAACAGCTCGATGTAACCGTGCATCCGGAAGATGTCCGACTGCAGCCATTCGATCAGTTTCGGGCTTGAGAGATGATTGCGCACATCGGCCAGCCCAAGCCGGCTGGGAACGCCAATGGATCGCGCGGCGGCGCCCAGAAGAACGGCCTTGGGGATGCAGTAGGTTTCGCCGCTTTCCAGGGCATAACTGGCGCTGAACGTGTTGGCATCGGTCCGGAACACATAGGGGTTGTAGCTGATGCTGTCACGAACAGCGAGATAGAGCGTCTTGATCTGCTCCACCGGCTCATCAGGAACACCCTCCAGCTGTGACTCGATCCAGGCTTTCAGCCTGGGATGGTCATAGTCGAAAAAGGCGGTGGGCTGGAGATAGCGTTCCATAGTCATCGGTCCGGTCTCGGGATAAGACCCTGATCGTGCTCAATTGACGGTCGACAGGCAATGGCGGTATCCGCCAGAACGATTGGGGAAAGTGCTCAGAGCATGGGGTTTGCAGTCTAGAGGTCTCGCATTAATTCGTAGGTGCACATATTGACCGCCGAGGCCAGATTCAGGGATTCGATCTGGCCCTGGCCCTGAATGCTGTAAGGGGTTGCCTTCAGTTGGTCAAGGGCCTCCCGCGGCACACCTCGGGCCTCGTTACCGAACAGATAACAGTCGTGTTCCCTGAAGCCCTGGGATGCCATCGAACCGCCATTGAGGTCGAGGCAGGCAAGGCTCTGGTATCGGTCGGGAAGGCTGGCCAGAGCAACGTCGGTTTCAAGAGGGACGTGAAAGAGCGCGCCCATGCTGGCCCGCACTACCTTCGGATTGAAGGGGTCGACACTGCCCGGGCTCAACAGACACCGGAAACCGCCGAACCAGGCGAGGGTGCGCAGTATCGTACCCAGGTTGCCGGGGTCCTGAACCTCGTGCAGGTA